>NZ_JACARP010000121.1:0-1645 GCF_013386595.1 Brevundimonas sp. P7753
GGTGGCGGCGGTGTGGCGTGCGAATACTGCAGGCGGTTGCCGGCCGCGTCGTAGGTGTAGCTAGTCTCCGACCCATCGGCATAGTTGACCCGGATCAGCCGGTTGAGGGAATCGTAGGTGTAGTGTGTGGCCTGCGATTGTGCCCTCGCGGGGCGATGAAAGGCCAAGGCGAAGGCCGCCAGCAAACCGCCAAGCGCAGTACGTCGCGTCGAACTCAAGGCGGCCCCCACCGATATTTGCACTACAGGCGATATTCGCCTCATGGTTGACTTCAGTCAGGGTGATGGGAAAAGCTTGGCCGTGCAAGGGGAGGGGCGCATGGTGAGAGTTCGGGCAGCCAAGGTGCGGCCANNCAGGGGTTGCCGCCGCCAGAACCCTATCAGGTCATCGATGCCAACGGCGTCAGCCTGACCACTGGGTCGTTCAGCAGTCCCGCCCACCGCATTTCCATCGGGCCAGAACAGGGGGGGGTGAGTTTCTCGGCCCACTATGAAAGCGGCGTCCGCAACTGGCGCTACAGCACCTTTGGGGCACTGGTGAAGGAACAGAAACCCCATTCCAATCTCCAGTGGGTCAGCGTCACTGTCATGGGTGCGTCAGGAACGTTTCTGCGCACAGCCGCGGGCCCCTACGTCCGCTTTGACGGCGACGGAGAGCTCTCGACCTCGGACGTCTATACGGCCCTCGACGGCTCGGTGGCCACATTCAACAGCCGAGTTGACGCGGTTGTTCCCTACAACGCCAACGCTGGGGCCATCGCCACCCTGACTCGCCCTACTGGCGAAGTGGTTACCTATCATTACAGTGTCAAGCCGGGGACCAGTCGCATCGGGCGGCTACAGTCCGTCACCAACAACCATGGCTATCAGATCCATCTACAGTACGCTTCGAACGCAGCGGATAACGACTGGCAGCGGCTGGTCAAAGCGACGGCGCTGAACAACGCCGTGGACCCGTGCGCCCCGACAGCTTTGAGTTGCACCTTCACACAGTCATGGCCCAGCCTGACGTTCGCCCAGGTGTCACCTGCGCCCAACACTGTGGAGCAGACCGTCACCGATGTCCTCGGCCGCACCACGCGCTACGTCCTGATCAACGGCCTACTCTATCACATTCGCAGGCCGAGCCAGCCAAACCTGGACACCCTGGACATCAGCTACACGACCTATCCGGCGCTGTCGCAGAACGTGCGGGTGGCGACAGTGTCCAACGGGGCGGGAGCTTGGTCCTACTGGATGGAAGAGCCGCCGACCAACGATCCTTACTATTACGAACTCACCACTCGCATCACCGATCCGCTTAACAACCAGACTCACGTCGAGGTCAGTTCGACGGATGAGGAGCCTGCGACCGATTACCGGATTGTGCGCGTCGCTTCGGTGACCGATCCGCTGAACCAGAAGACGGCTTACGGCTATTCCAACGCTTACCGGCTGCAGTCGGTCACACGCCCTGCGGGCGACGTTAGCGAATACGGCTACTCGGATCGCGGCGAGCTTTCTGCGATCTTCAACAAAGCCAAGCCCGGCTCAGGACTAAGCGACATTTCCCTGATCGCGACCTTCTCGACGGGGTGTCCAGGCAATCCCGCCCTTTGCAACCGGCCACTGACGGTGACAGACGCGCGCGGCGGTGTGACGGACTA
>NZ_JACARP010000121.1:1674-2065 GCF_013386595.1 Brevundimonas sp. P7753
TACGCCTGGTACAAACAGAATGGCTCGTCGGCCATCACCCAGGCGGCGACGCCGGTGGGGGTGCTCGTCGGGTCGTCGCAATGCATGACGGGAGCGACCTGCTGATGCGCCGTGGTCCCGCCTGCCACCCCTTTATCGATATCGCGATCCGCGAAACTGGAGGTTCAGAGTGATCGCAAGGCGGAGGTTGCTGGCCTGGCTTATGGGGGCCGGATTACCTTTATTGGCGGCCGGCGGCGCTAGGGCCCGCTCGAACCAGTACTTCTACGATACACTTGGTCGTCTGGTGTCCGTGACCTACCCAAACGGCGTCACGGTCACCTACGTTTACGATGCGGCAGGAAATCGAGTGAGCATGCATGCAGGCGGGGCGCCGCCGCCGCCACCGCCG
>NZ_JACARP010000122.1:0-4493 GCF_013386595.1 Brevundimonas sp. P7753
CCGCGCGTCCCGCCCCCTCGATCCCGATGCTGGCGTATGAGTCCCTCGACGACCGGGCCCTGCTCGCGATGGTGCTGAGCCGGTCCGGCGGCGAGCCGGACCGGCGGGCGGGCGAGCTCCTCGCGCGCTTCGGCAGCCTGGGCGCGGTGGCGGCGGCGGACCTGTCGGAACTGACGCGGGCGAGCGACGCCGGGCCCGCCGCTTTCGCCGACCTGAAGGTCCTGCGCGAACTGGCGGTGCGGCTGGCCCGCGTCGACGCCTGCCGCCGGCCCGCCATCGCCTCGTGGACCGCGCTTCAGGCCTATGTCCGGACGGCCATGGCGCATCGGCCGAGGGAGCAGTTCCGGGTCCTCTATCTCGACCACCGCAACAATCTGCTCCGGGATGAATGGGTCGCCGAGGGCACGGTGGACCACGCGCCCGTCTATCCCCGTGAGGTGGTGCGGCGCGCGCTGGAGCTGTCGGCCTCGGCCATGATCCTCGTNNGGGCGGCGACCTCTATCACGGCGGCCGGCGCGCCAATGTGCCGGCGCCGGGCCATAGCGCGGGGGACCGGTCCGTCTCCTTGCTGGTCAGCGGGGATCGGCTCGTGATCCACAGCTTCGGGGCCGCCGACTGGCGGGCCGTGCGCGATCACCTGGCGGCGTTGCGCCTGATCGATGTCGAGGGACGGATATCGAGATCCGGGCGATCGGGTCCCTCATCGTCAATGATCCGCCCGGACCGCGCCACCCGCGTCGCGACCGCCCGGCGACTGTGGGACGGCGCGGGCCCGCTCGCGCCCGGGTCGCTGTCGCACCACCATCTCGTCGGGCGGTCGGTGAGCCTCGACCCGGTCGGGATCGAAGCTCTGCGTCACCATCCCGACGCCCCGGTGTCGGTGTTCCGGGCCGGCGGACCGACCCGGCCTGCCCTGGTCGCCCGGATCAGCGACGCGGAGGGGCGGCTTACGGCGGTGGAGCTCGTCTATCTCGATGCGAACGGCCGCCGCGCGGACCGGCTTCGCGTGCCGCGCAAGACGGTGGGCGTCGTGCCGCCCGGTTCGGCGGTGCGGTTGTCGCCGCCGGCTCGGGACATGCTCGTCGGCGAGGGGGTGCTCACCGTCCTGTCCGCCATCGAGCGCTTCGGGCGGCCCGGCTGGGCCCTGATGTCGGCGCACAATCTCTCTGGCTGGGCGCCGCCGCCAGGCGTCGGGCGCGTGCTCATCGCGGCGGACCGCGGCGCCGTCGGCGAGCGCGCGGCCGCCTGCCTTCGGTCCCGGCTGCGAAGCCGGGGGCTCGCTGTGTCCGTCGCCCTGCCGCCGGAGCCGTTCGAGGACTGGAACGCGGCCGCGGCGACCGGGAGGAGGGAGGAAGGGCGCTGAGGGGCGCCGGTGCGGCGGGGATGGTCCCCGGCGGCCGGCGGGAGAATGCCCCATGCCCCGTTCGTCATCCGCACGCGCCCTCAAGGGCGCGCCAGAGGCCGCCGCCGGCCCCACCCCGTTCGAGATCACGGCCGCCCGCGTGCGCCAGTCCGTCGCCCTGCGCGATCTCGGCGTCGCCCCGGAAAACCTGCGCGCGGGCGAGCCGGCCGACGACGACATCCCGCTGCTCGCCGACACCCTGTTCGCCGCCGGCCAATTGCAGCCCCTGACGGTGCGCCCCGGCCGGCGGAAGGAAAAGGCGCATATGGCGCTCGACGGGCGTCGCCGGCTCCTGGCGCTGCAGCATCTCGTCGCCCAAGGGCGGATTGACGACGGCCTGCTGGTCGATGTCTTTGTCGAGACTGACCCGGCCCGTCAGGCGGCGGCCGTCGTCCTCACCAACACCGCCGTGCCGGTCCATGTCGCCGACGTCATCGGCGCCATCGGCCGGATGCTGGCGTCAAAGCTGGAGGTTCCCGCCATCGCCAGGGCGCTCGGCTATGCCGAGATCGAGATCAAGCGGCTGGCGGCCCTTTCGGCCCTGCCGGAGGTCGCGCTGGAGGCCATGAAGGCCGGTCGGCTCACCCTGAAGCAGGCGAAGCTGCTGGCGCGGCTTCCGGATCGCGACGAGCGGGTCGCGCTGGCGCGCATGGCGCTCGACGGCCATGGCTTCCCGGACTGGCGGGTCAACGAACGGCTTGACGTCAGCGAGGTGAACGCCGGGGACGCCCGTTGCACCCTGATCGGCCCCGAGCGGTACGCGGCGGCGGGCGGCCGCACCGAGGCCGACCTGTTCGGCGAACGGGCGCCGGTGCTGCTCGATCCGGCCCTCCTGACCGAGGCGTGGACGGCGCGCGCCCGGGAGATCGCCCTGGTCTTCGAGGCCGAAGGGCTGACAGTGCATGTCACCGCCGGAGCCGAACCCGACCTGCCCGACGACCTGGAAACGCCGGGCTATGTTTATGGCGGCTTGCTTCCGGCGGCCGAGATGGCCGCTTATCGCGAAGCCCGGTCCCGCCATGAGATCGCGTCGGAGACCGCCGCCGAGGTTCTGGCCGGGACGACCGAGCCCGGCCCGGTGGATGCCGTCCTGATCGACATGATCCGGGCCAAACTGGCCATGGATCAGATCGCGCTGGGCGGACGGGCCGTCACTATCCTCGTACTCAGTCCCGATCGGCGAACCGGGATCCATGTCCGGTCCTGGACGCCCGTGGAGCCGGACATCGTCGAAGATCCGGATCCGCAGACGGACGACGACCGGAAGGTCGATCCGCCGGCCGCGCCGTTCTCGCCGCCACAGGCCGCCGCGCCGGAGCCGGAGGTCGAGGGGGTCGGCCACGCCCTCCACGCCCTGCGCACCGAGGTCGCCACGCGCGGTCTGATCCGCGCCCTGGCGGACGATACGAAGACGGCGATGACGGCCCTGATCGCCCGGCTGTTCAGCCAGGTCGTCAGCCGGGCGCATCGCCCCCGCGGCGAGTCCGCGCTCGGGATTTCAGCCCAGGCCTTCAATCCCGTTGGCGGACGGGTGATCGAGACGCTCGACGGCGTGGTGCGCCAGCGGCTCGACGACCGACGCGCGGCCTGGGAGGCGTCGGGATTGACGGTGATCGGCTGGGTCCATGGACTGGACGACGCCGACCGTTCGACCTTCCTCGCCGAGCTGACGGCGCTCACCCTCGACCTGCGGGAGGAGCGGACCAGCCTGATCCGCCGTCCGGCGCGGTCCGAGGCGGCCGAACTGGCCGCCCTCGCCGACGCCGATCTGACCCGGCACTGGACGCCGGACGCGCCGTTCCTGACGTCGCACTCCAGGCCACTGCTGCTGGGCATGCTCGAGGCCATGGACCAGGCGGATGACCGGGCCGCCGCCCTGAAGAAGCCCGAACTGGTCGCGCGCGTGGCGGAGCAGGCGGCCGCCCGTCGCTGGGCGCCCGCCAGCCTGTCCTGGACCTTGGCGCCCGATCCTGACGAAGGGGAGACGTACCCTACGGAGGCGCCGGCCGATGACGGGGTCGCGGCTGACGACCCCGGCGCGGACGGCCGGGCCGTCGATGCTGTCGATGCCGAGGACGTCGAGGCTGAGGCCGGGGCGGCGGGCGCGGGGGACGAGGCCGATGGCACCGGGGCCTTTGAGGTCACGACCGCCGGTGTGTACGCCCTGGTCCAGGCCGCCGAGTGACGATTGACCGGGCGGGACCGCCGCGCCGAAAGGGGCGGCGGTCCTGTCGCGGCCGGCAGCCCGCTCGCTCGCTTCGTCCGCTTCCGGCGCGGTGGGCGACGGGGTCCGGCGACGACCGTCTTTGGAAGGAGAGGGGAGGAAGGGAGGTCCCGGGCGAAGCGGGATGGGGGAGATCGGCTCCCTCGGCGGCTTCGGATCACAAGGAGACTGAGATGCAGACCATGGTGTTCACCGGCCGGTTGGCGGCCGACCCCCAGATCAGCGACGACTTCGGCAAGGCCGTCTTCCGGCTGCTCGAGAAGCGCGGCGTCGATCCGTCCGGCAAGGACCGGCTCGTCGGCGTCAACTGCGTCAGCTGGTCGAAAGGCCTCAACGAGAAGGTCATCGCGCGCGGGCTCGCCCAGGGCTGCGAGGCCGTCGTCACGGGCGCCTTCATCGACACGGCCTACGCCACGAAGGACGGCCAGGAACGCACCGCCAAGGAACTGGTGGTGAACCGCCTGACCGTCCTCGACTGGGCCGAGGCGCGCGCCGCCGCCTCCGGCGAGGCGGCCGACGCCGAGCGCGCCGCCGCCTGACCTTCCCTCAACCCTTCATCTTCAGGAGACTGACCATGCAATCCCTCGTCATCGAAGGCTATCTGGCCGCCGACCCCTCCATCCTCTCGGCCCAGGGCTCCGGCAAGAAGCGCGCGAGCTTCCGCGTGCTGGAGACCACCCGCTACCGCAAGGCCGACGGCACGCCGGGCGAACGCACCACCGGCTTCAACTGCTTCTGCTTCGGCGAGGCGACGACCGAGAAATACATCGCGCCGTTCGCCAGAAAGGGCAGCCGCGTCGTCCTCCAGGGCCATGTCGAGAACGACACCTGGACCGGCAAGGACGGGGTCGAACACTACGACCTGCG
>NZ_JACARP010000123.1:0-10010 GCF_013386595.1 Brevundimonas sp. P7753
ACTTCGCTTTAGCGATCTCAACCTCAGCGCCCTGCTTGCCGGTCTTGATCTGCTCCCACGACTTAAAGCCGTAAATGCCGCCGACAAGGACAGCAACCGCGCCGAGGTAGATGGCGCCGTCGTTTCCATTCTCGACCACCCAGGCGACGCGGACGATGCCGATCGCTGCGGCGGCGGACGTGGCGTAGATGGCGAACGGCCGGGCCAGATCACCGATGAAGGCTTTGACGCGCTCAGACGGAGAAGCAGGCGGCTGGATGGGAGTGTCGGTCATGTCGTGGCCCTCGCATGGGCGTCGATCACGGCCTTGAGCTGCCGGACCTCGCCTTCTTTCTGGGTGACGGACGCCAGAGCTGCGTCGCGCTCGGTGCGCAGCCGGACGACGTCGGCGTGGGAGATTTCCAACTGAGCTCGTAGGTCGGCCACCAGCCGCGCCTGGTCCGCTTCCCGCGCCACTGCGGCGCGCACCTCCGCCTCGGCTTCGGCCACGCGCTGGCGGAACTCGTTCAGCGTGTCC
The DNA here is from genome assembly GCF_013386595.1 of Brevundimonas sp. P7753. Classification (NCBI taxonomy): domain Bacteria; kingdom Pseudomonadati; phylum Pseudomonadota; class Alphaproteobacteria; order Caulobacterales; family Caulobacteraceae; genus Brevundimonas; species Brevundimonas sp. P7753. The sequence continues at coordinate 518 of NZ_JACARP010000123.1, forward strand.
TGCATCCGCTCTATCTCCTCACGGAGCGATGCGGTCGTGCCCGTGGCTACGTTCAAGGCCGACAGATTGATCGCCACGTCCGCGGTTGATCCGGCGGACAGGTTCACGGTGGAGCCGATCTTGGTTTCAGTCCCACCCTTGACGATGAAAACTTCAATCGATCCATTGGCTGTGATCGACGACCCGTTCGCCAACGAAAGCGCAAAGCCAGTGAGCTCGACAGAGATCTTGCCCGTGGCCAGAACGTTCATTACCGGCGTGTCCAGCGTCGATAGGCCTTGGGGATAGCCGATGTCGCCTTGGTAGCTGATGCTGGCCGCAACTACCGTCGATACGCCCACGACGTTGTCGAAGACATAGGGCGCCGAGGTCATCCGCCCGTTGTCCCCATTGGCCGTGGTCATGGCGGAAAGGGCAATGCCGGTAGGCCCCCACCATTCTAGAAGTGTTCCACCAACGCCGAAAGGCGCACCAAGGGCCATCACCCGGATGCGACCATCTATCGTCGTCTGGAGCGTGTCCGTCGCGTCGTCGAAGACCGTGTTTTCGCCCCAATAGATGAATGGTGCATCGAGTGCGATGGCGGACCCCAGCGCCGAAGAGATCAACCGGAACCGCGCCGGTTTTCCCCCTGTGGCTGTTGCGATCAGTTCGAACTTCGCCAGCGCCGCGCCGGATTCCAGATCGATGATGGCGAGGGACTGCTGCGTCACCGACGCCTCCAGCACCGTTGCGGAATAGTCGTCCGAGAAGTCGGCCGCCACCGCGCCAAAGTTGACCTTGATCGCCCAGACCGGCAGCACGCCGCCTGTAGGGGGGACGACGACCACGCGGAAGCCGGTTGTACCAGCTGGGGCCGTTGACGGTGCCGAAGAACGGCGACGTACATCATACCCGCCAGGTCCGCTCGGCACGACCAGGGCGTCAACCGGACCGGTCGGCGTCATGTACTGGATTTTCAGGTGTCCGCCGTCGCCAAGGGGGGAAGACACGAAGCCCAGGCTGTGCTGATCGCCCGGCACCGCCGGATAGACCTGCGAGACCATGTAGCCGTAGACGACGAAGATCCGACCGGCCAACCGGTCGTCATCCACGTAGGACGCCGGGCTGCCTTCCTTGATCCAACCCCGGAAGCCACCCGCACCGCTCGGGTTGTCGATCAGGTTCGCACGTAGCCCCGACCGAGCGTTGACCTGGTTGATTGCCTCGGCCCGCGCCAGCGTCTCGCTCGCCAGCGCGTTCTCCAGATCGATGATGTCGGCTTCGGTGTTCTCCGTCCGCGCCTGCACCAGAGAGATAGCCTGCGCATTGGCCGCGTCGCCGTCGATCTGGGCCTGGTTCAGTTCCAGGATGCGGCTGTTCAGGCTCGGCTGGCCGCCCCGCGCCGCTGCGATCTCCACGCCCTGAGCATCAATATCCGCGCGAGCGTCTGCCACCAAACCCGAGACGTCGAAGATGTCCCCGAATGCCGCCTCGATGTCCGCCTTGATCTGCGACAGACCAGGGGCATTCGGCATGACGTCGCCGATCAGGGCGGGCGCGGTGTAGGGGCCATAGACCTGCCGCGCGCTGTAGTTCTGGTTCCTCTGGTACTGGATGGCGACGTAGTAGGTCGCGCCGGGCTGGAGCCCATCGATCGGGATTTTGGTGACGGTCGGCGGGCCTTGATAAGCCTGCGTCCATGGCCCTTCGGCATTCGGACCATGTTCGACGATGATGGCTGTCGCCGTCTCGTTACTGACGATCCCGCCAAGGTCGAACCCAGGAAGCTGGCCGCCGCCGGGCGATGGCGGGCGGACGATGATGGTCCAGTCGCCAGCCTCAGGAGGGCTGACGAAGCCCGGATCGACAGGCGTCAGGACTTGGGGCGCGGGGGGCGTCGGGTTCTGCCCCATGGCGAAGGGGTACTTGGCGTCCGTCTCACTGACGAAAGAGACCCGCACCACGCCCGTCGCCGGATCGTAGTCGGTGTTCAAGCACAGGCACTTCAGCCCGTTCAGCACGAAGCCCGGCTCGGTGATAGTGAAGGCGTCACCCGGCCGGATGCGCTGCAGGTGCGGCTTTAGCGGGATCACGCCCGCGATGCCCTCGCGCGTATTGGCGATCTGAAGGGCCGCCAGCTGGGCCGCCTGCTTGGCGTTGGACACGTAGTGCAGATCCAGCCCGCGCGTCCGCTTGCCGCCGTCCTCGGCCTGATAGGCGGCCGCCGTGACTTCCGGCAGGGCGGTCATCTGCCAGCGGTGCGCCTCGGACCAGAAGCGGGGGCGGATGGTGTTGATGCGGTCGATGCGGCTGGCGGCCGTGTCGATCTCCAGCGGCCCCGCTGTGTCGGCGGCCGAGATGGTGACGATGCTGGCGCGCGGCGCGGCGCGCTGAATACAGCTGATCTTGCCCGCGCGCTGAGCATAGATGGCGCCGCCCGCCTGCAGGAAGGCGTCCAGCACCTGGGCCTTGTCGTCATCCGTCGTCGGATAGGCGGCGACGGTCCAGCCGTTGGCGTCCGCCACGTTGGCCGCCGAAACGAAGGCTGGCACGTCGATGCCCGACAGCTTCGCGCCGATGCCACCGACCTGATAGTCGACCTGCGGTGCGCCCTTGCCGGTCGGACCTTCCCACAGGCCGAGCGACCACTTCAGAGCCCAGATGATGGGGTTGGTGATGTAGACCCAGGTCGAGGGATCGTGCAGCCTGCAAGGGCCGCTTCCGCCGGGATAGGTGCTGTCTTGGCGCGGGTCCCATCCCTTGAGCCCCCGCAGGGTCACAAGCGGCTTGATCTCGCCGGTCGGGTAGGCGGTCCCTTTCGAGTTCTCGCCCATGACGATGAGGTAGCAGGCCTTGCCGGAAAGCCGGTTGGCCGCTGTCCAGCCGATCAGGCTCGCGCCGTTCTTCAGGCCAGAGGGCGAAACCAGCGCCGTATCGGGCTGCCTGCCAAGCGAGTTCTTATACCAGAGCTCGCCCTTGTACTGGCTGGTGATGGCCTTGCCGGTCGCGTCAAACGTGACGACCTCATCGTCGGCCATAAAGCCTTCGAAGCCGTCGATAGGACCGGCGCCCGACAGCACCGACGGGATGCCGTAGTACATCAGGTCGGGGCCGAAGGTCCGGCGGTAGACGGCCGAGCCCGCAACACCCACCCGACCGGCGGCGAACGGGATGGGTCCGTCAGGGTCCAGCGTCCATTCGAAGGTTCGGCCCGCCGCCCCGACGTTCGGCTGCAGCAGAGACATGGCCGCCGAGATGGCGACGTTGATCCCCACCTTGATCGCAATGGACGTGAGGGTGGCTGTGAAAGCGGCCGATGCAGCAGCCGTGGCGGCGGCCGTGGTTGCCGTCGTGACGGTCGCTGCGGTTGCGGCTGTCGTGAAGGCCGCCGCAGAAAGGCCGAGCATCGGCATGTCAGACCCTCCAGGCCGTGACGAAGGCGAGCGGGATCAGGACCTGGCAGACGCCGTCCTTGAACCCGAGGATGCGGCCGTTATCGAGGGCGACGGTCAGCGAGCAGCCGAACGGATCGCCCTCCGGCATGGCCATGGCGATGATGTCGCCCGGCAGAGCGGCGGCCGGCGGAATACGCTCCAGGCCGACCGCATCCATCAGCTCGACCAGATCCTTGAACCCGGCCTTGCGGATGTAGCGGATCGCTCCTGCCTCGGTCGTGTGGCGAGCCGCCGTGAGCAGCTTCGCTTTCCGCCCGACCTTGTGCAGGGCATGGGCCGCCAGCTTGCCGCAGTCCCGAGCGCCAGGCGCGTAGGAGCGACCGGCAAAGCGGTCCATGCAGGCCTGCGTCGCCGCAGCCCGTTTGAGCATCGAGATCATGGGATTTCCCTAGAAGAGGACGTCGGTCCAGGGCGCGAAGATGCGAGCCATCTTCTTGAACAGGCTCGGGTTCTCGGGGCGCGACCGCCACTCGTTCTTGCGGGCCACGCCGTCGACGAAGATCAGGCCCAACTCGCCAGGCCCCCAGATGGTCTGATGAAAGGCGTTGTTCAGGCGCCAATCGGCGTTGGGCTCTAACTGGCGCTCGGCCTGGGTTCCGCATTCCAGTGTCAGGGACCAGCTGTCGCCGACCTGAAGCCGAGGCTTGTCGATCTCGCCGTCGAACTTCAGTTCTGGCGCGCCTATCAGTCCACCGGTGACCGGGTCGATGACGCCCTCCCACCACTGGACACGGACGCCCTGGGTGGACGGCGAGCCAAGCGCCGCCGTGGCCGTGTCCGACGCCGGCAGGATGACGATGTCCACGCGCGTCGTCTGCGCCGCATCGCCGTCCTTAATCGATCCGACAGAGGACAGGACGCCATAGACCGGGTGCCGACCGAAGTAGGTCTCAGGCCCATCGCCTTCGCCTGCGTCATGAACAGCGAAGCCGCCGTCCGTCAGGCAGATCGCACCGCCCGGCATGTCGAAGCGCACCAGGGTGCATTTGATCGGGGCGGGCTGCTGATAGGCGGCGACGAGGGAGCTATCCATCACTCGCGTTCCTTGAGCGTGAACGACATCCCAACCGCCTTCAGGCTGTTGATCGACCAGTCCTGCCCCGGTTCGATGAAGCCCTCGATCTTCGGCGCGGCCAGCTCGATCACGGCGCCATCGATGGTGGGACGCCGCAGCATCGGCCAGATCGGCAGGCTGACGAGGCCGCCGGCGGGCACGGTCATCTCAGCCGTCACGATGTGGACGAAGCGCTGACCCGACAGGATGATCGACAGGAACTTGCCCTTGCGGATCACCGCGCCGGGCGTCAGGCCCTTCACCGCCAGAACCGATCCCGTCGAGACGCCATTGGCTGCTGGCGCCCCGTAGGCGACTGCGGGAAGGTGCTCGGGGATCTCCAGGACCAGCGTCTCGGTCTCGCCGCGCAGCAGGTCGGCGATCAGCCCCATGCCGCATCCCGCCGCCGACAGCGCCGGGATCGAGACGTCGATGGCGAACCGCGACCCTTTCCGACTGAGCCGTTGATCGGCGCCGCCGAATGCGGGCGACAGCGTATTCGCGGCCGAGATCGCCCGCATGCTGTAGTTGGTCTTGGCGGGCAGCTCCTGAAGCAAGATCGCCATCAGCGTGAATACCTCTGGCGTTGCGCTTGCTGGGCTGGGACGACCTGACTGCTGGTCGCCACGGCCTGAGCGTAGGCTGTCCGCGCCGCTTCAGCCGCCAGTTGGCGGATCGTTTGATCGCCATTGGCGCCGGTCAGGTCGATCCGCACGACAGGGCTGATCTGCGCGCGGCCCATCGACTGCACCTGCGACCGGCCCGCCAAGGCGCCCATGGCGCGAACAGCGTGCGCCGGAATGACGGACGTACCCTTCTTCAGGTTCGTCAGCACCTCGCCCTTGTGGACATATGACAGGCCGCCTGGCGCGCTGGACGTTCCCGTGGCGAAGCCGGGGATCATGTTCTTGAGCGCCGACCCGATGATGGCGCCGATGCTGTTTCCGCCCGCGCCGCTGCCCCCGGTGATGCCGGAGAACAGATTGGTCAGCAGGTCTTCCAGGTTGTCGAACGCGGCCTCGCGGAACTTGCGCCCCGCCGCCTCGGCCCAGTTGTCGGAGGCCAGCACGTCGGTGAAGTCGCGGGCCATGGAGCGGGCGCGGTCGTTGTTTTCGCCTTGGCGATTAGCAACGTCGAGAGAGCCGCGCTCTGTCTCGGCAATCGTTCGCGCGCTTTGACGGTTCAGGTCGGGGCGCATGGCGAGAAGCGCGTTGATCCGCTCCTCGATCCACAGTTCGCGCTCCTTGGTGCGGATCGCGACAGGATCGCCGCGCAGGCGGGCCAGTTCGGCCTCAAAGCCCAGGCGGTCGAGCAGGAGGTCGTTCGCCCGGCGATTACCTTCTTCCGAAGCCTCCAGGGCCTTCTGGTTGCGCTCCCACAGGATGGCGAAGCCGCGCTGCGCGTCCTCCGCCGTCGCGATAGCCGACACCTGCGCTTCGGCGGCTGCCTTGGCGTTCGTGACGCCCGCGTCGGTCAGTTGTTTCGTTAGGTTCAGAACGTCCAGCTCGCGCTGCTTCGCCCGCGCTTGCGCAGAAGCCGCCTCGGTCCCTTGGGCTTCAAGCCGCGCGATCTCCATCTGAAGCGCAAGCATTTCACGCTGGCGCGCGAGCTCTTCAGGCGTCGGGCCGCTGGCCTTCTTGGGCTTTCCATCATCGGCCGCCGTTGAGGCCGCATTGACGTAGGAGCCGGCCCGCACGTTCCTATTGATGCCCTCCAGCCGATTGGAGGCAGCGGCATAGTCATAGCCCGCCTGAAACTCCTCGGCGGCGGCTCGCTCATAGCGGGCCTTGGCCGTGGCGTACTGACCCTGCTGTAGCGTGCCGATGTTGGAACCCGCCACGCTGCGGTCCATGACGGCCTTGGCTGCGGCCTGTTCCACTTGCGCGGATGAAGCCCGCGCGGCTCGGGCCTTTTCGAGCAAGGCGCGTGTAGCGACTACCGCATCGGCGGCCTCGACCCTCATGGCGGCCGCATGCTCAAGCGCCTTAACTTTTGCGGCGCCGCTGGCGTTTGCGGCCGCCTGGGCAGCGCTTTCGTAGGCGTCCAGCGACGTCGACGTGCGCGCCGTCTGGGCGTTCAACTCCTTCATGGCGGGCGAGGCCTCGCGGCTCTTCATCGCCAGCAGACCGATAGCGACCGCGACCGCCGTGATTGCCAGCCCTATCGGGTTGGCGATGAAGAACAGGCTCGCGGCGCCAAGGCCGCGCAGCGCAACCGATCCAGCGAGAGCGGCCCGCGACGTTCCGGAAATGGCGGCGATCAGAGCCAACTGCGCAGCGGCGTGTCCGGCAGTAGCCGTCGCGGCGGCCAGTTGAGCCACGACAAAGCGCGTCCCGATGATCGACACCATCACGCCCGCCGCCGTGACCACGACGTCAAGGTTCTGCGAAAGAAGCTGGATGCCCTGCGCCAGACGGTCGGTCGCCGAGAGGCCCGCGTCTGTTTGGCCTACGAACTTCCCGATCTCGTTGTTCAGGATCGTTAGGGACTGAGCCACCGTGACCTGCGTGGCCTGGAACTTGGCTTCGATGCTGTCGCCGGCGCCCAGAATGGCCTGCGTCACGATCTGGCCTGTGATCTTCCCCTCGGCGCCAAGGTCCTTCAGGGCGCCGATGCTTACGCCCATGGATTTGGCGATGATGATCGCGAGCTCGGGCGCGCTTTCACGCAGCGAGCGGAGCTCGTCGCCCTGAAGCGTGCCAGATGCCAGCGCCTGGCTGAGTTGGAGCGCGGCAGAAGCCGCTTCGGCCGTGGTCTTGCCCGACGACTGGAAGCTCTTGTTCAGCAGTTCGGTCAGCCGGAGCGTGGATTCCGTCGAGAGGCCAAGCTCCTGCGTGGCGATCGTCAGTCGGGTGTAGAGCGAGACGGTGTCGCTCATGCTGGACCGGCTTTCGTTCGCGACCTGCAGCAGCTCCTGCTGGCGGGCGGCGAGGTCCTCAGAAGCCACGCCCGCCGCCGCCAGGGCGTTGGTGCCTTGCTTCCAGGTATCGGCGAACTTGATGGCCTGGGCTGTCGTGAACACACCAGCCAGCGCGCCGCTGAGGCCCGCCATTTCTCGCGTGAAGGCGGCGCCGATAGGCCGGAAGAGGGTAGGCGCGGCTGCGGCTGTGTCGCTCTTGATTTTCCGAAGGGCCTGCTGGGTGGCGTACTGCGACCCGTAGAGGGACTTGTTGACCTTCTTCATCTGCGCTTCGAACTGCGCAGCATTGGCCTCGACCCTGACGAGAAGCCGCTCGATCTCTTCGGCCATCAGTCACCGCCCATGAAAAAGGGCGATCCCGGAGGACCGCCCTGACATTGTCGACTTGGTTGAGCGCCCTAACGGCGCTTGATCTGCTCCAGGATCATCCCTCCTAGAAGAGACACCCAGCCCGACACGAAAGCCGCGAGCCCACATGCGAGAAGCATGCTGCGCACCGCCATCTTGTCGGTGTTAGCGACCTGCTCAGGCAGCCCATACATGCCGCCTGCGCCGGTGCTCACGCCGACATTGTAGAAGAACGACACGGCGGCCAGCACGGCCCCGCCAATGATCATGATCCAGCCCATAGCGATAGGCGCCGATGGGCCTTCAGTTACATAGACTTCGGTTACTTCGGTCACGCTTCCCTCCCTTTGATGAGGGGACGCTACCGGCGATCACACGCCCGCCGCAACCGCCGCTTCAAACTCGGCGTCTGACGGAGCGCCGGCTTTGTCATCGACGCCCTGCGACTTCTTCCAGCCGCGGTGAGCCTGCATCAGCTGCCAGATGCTGCTTTCGCCGATTTCCTTCGGCGAGTAGCCGAGGGCACCGCCGATTTCGTAGAAGTTTGCGAACCGGAGCTTTCGTCGGGGGAGGGGTCGCTCTCCCCCTGCATCTCCCCCGAGGGTACGTCCTCATCAGGCGCGCCGACCAGGGCGGCGGCGAGAATGCACGTTGCGAGCTCTTTGTTGTCCGCGAGCTGGCCTGGGCCAGCGTAGCGATCGACCATAGCCCGCGCCGTCAGGGCGACCATACCGGCTCCCTTGAGGCCCAGGCGGATCGTCTCGCGGATGTCCGCCACCCGCCACCGGCCTTCGCTGATCCTGTGAAAGACTTCTTCTGGACCAGCGTCGGTCAGCTCCTGCAGTTCCTCCAGCTCCGCAATGCGAAGCTGGAAGTCGTGCTGACCATCCCCGAAGGGACCGGTGTAGCGGGCGGATCGGCTCATCAGGGAACGTCCGCGCCGATGACGGGAGCGTCAGCCTGGACGAGCGAAACGCTGGCAGTGGCGTATTCACGGTTCGTGCCGGTGATGCTGAACTCGGACACGATATAGGCCCCCGCGATCCGCCAGACGCCAGCCTGCCGGGCACGGATGTTTACCGTGGTCCCGACGCGCTGCATCCACGCCAGCGTCGAGGAGCTATGCAGCTTGCCGTCACCGGAGATGTTGCTGTCGGTGCTGTCCACGCGGCGCACGATCTTGTCGGGCAGCGAGGGGTCAAGGCAGTTCGGGATGCTTTGCTCGCTGACGCTGGCCGTCAGGTTGATCGACCGGCCCGTATTGATCAGGCAGTCGTGCGCGAAAACTTCGGGATCTGCGCCATTGCCGATTTGAACGAGGATTTTCTCGCCGTCGACGACTTCAACGTAGTCTTCTGGTGCCGCCATAGCGGAGCCTCCATTTTAAGAGAAGCCCCGGCAGGGGCAGGTTGACCGCTCAGGGCGGGCTCAGATCAGGCCTCGGCCTGAATGTCGTAGCGCGGGGCGATGATCGCCCGGCTTGTGAGGTTGTCCCGCTCGCGGCCATAGCTCAGGCGCGCGATCCGATGGATGACGATGGCGCCGCCGGTCAGCGGCAACTTGGCGTTCAGCACCCGCACGGCAGCTGCGCCGATGCGCTTCACTTCCGGGTATCCGACCGCTTCGGACCAGCAGTCGATCTGCACGGAGTATTCCGCCAGGGAGTGGCAGGCGTTGCTGTCGTCCACGATCTGCGCGTCGCCGACCGTGATGTAGGGGGCGACCGGGGAGGGC
>NZ_JACARP010000124.1:0-20706 GCF_013386595.1 Brevundimonas sp. P7753
AGATCGACCTGGGCGATACCCTCGCCTGTGTCCTCGGCTACACCGCCGGCAACGACGTCAGCGCCCGCGACCTGCAGCGCAGCGGCCCGCCGGGAATCGGCATGGATCTCTACGCCGCCAAGAGCCAGGACCGGGCCACCCCGGTCGGACCCTGGATCGTCACCCGCGACGAATTCCCGCCCGGAAGCCCCGCCCTGCGCCTGTCCACCACCATCAACGGCGAGGTCCGTCAGGACGGAACCACAGAGGACATGACCTGGGATGTCGAGGAACTTATCCGCTTCGTCCAGGCCCGGGTGAGCTTCGGCGTCGGCGACCTCCTGTTCACCGGCACGCCCGAAGGCGTCGGTCAGGGATCGGGACGCTACCTCGACCCGGGCGACCTCGTCGAGGTGAGGCTGGAAGGCGTCGGCGCCCTGCGCAATGTCGTCGGCCCGAAGACCCCGGCCTGAACGGCGGACCTGTGCCATCGGACGCGATGGCGGGGGTCTAGGCCGCCTTGAGGCCCTTGAGGACGGCGTCGATCGTCGCCTGAAGGCGCAGCGCCAGGGGCTTGCCGTCGCGCGCCGACACAATGGTTTCGCTCAGCGCCAGCCGCACCATCATTTCGGCGATGGCGCTCCGGTCCACCACCACGCCGATGTCGCGCTCCCAGGCGTCGAACACCGACTCCAGCGCCGTCAGAACCCGCGCAATGAAATGGTCGAAGTTCGACTCGAAATACTGCAGCACGAAGGCTGGCTCGACATGCAGGAACTGAGCCCCGCGGTGAGTTTCATTGTTGGAGACGCTGTACTTCAGAAAGGCGGCGAACCGCTCCGCCGGCGTTTTGCAGCCCGCCATGGCGTGGCTGAGCTCTTCGTCGGTCTCGGTGCGAAGACGCAGAACTACGGCCTCCAGCACCGCCTCCATCGAGGGGAAGTAGCGATAGAGGGTCCCGCGGGAAATCTCGGCGGCGTCGCAGACCTCCTGGGCGGTGATCCGCGGCGTGCCGTGATTCATCATCACGTTCTGGGCCGCGGTGATGATGTTCTCGATCGTCCTGGCGGCGCGCGGATCCGCACGGCGCTTGCGCGCAGGCGCGCCCGGCGGTGCGGCGTCTGTGAGGGCCGAACGCTCGACCGGAGCCTCCGGGCGAGCCCTTCTGGCGCTGACGGTCATACGTATCTTGCTCCGGGAGTTCAGGCGGGACCGTATCCGGTCGGGACCGATCACGCAAACCGCGCCCGCCTGTCAGGACGATATTTCGATACATAATAGCTAATCCTGTATAGAAAATTACAGGAAGATCCGCCTGTTTCATGCCTTGGAGGACCGTCGCACATGCATATCGATCTCAGCGCCAAACGGGTGATCGTAACCGGCGCCAGCCGCGGAATCGGTCGGGCCGTCGCAACAGCCTTCGCCCGGGAAGGCGTGCGCCTGGCGATCTGCTCGCGCAGCGCCGACACCCTGGAGGCCGTCGCCGGAGACCTGCGGGCCCTCGGGGCCGCCGAGGTGATCGCGGTGCCCCTGGACGTGCGCGACACTGCTGCGGTGCGCGCCTTTACGGCTCAGGTCGCCGAGGCCTGGGGCGGGGTCGACGTGCTGGTCAACAACGCCGGCCAGGGCAAGGGCGGAAGCCTTGAGACCCTGGAGCCCGAGGACATCCTCGACCACGCCGACAATATCCAGGTCGCTCATTTCCGCTTCGTGCAGGCGGTGGTTCCGCACATGCGCAAGCAGAAATGGGGCCGCATCATCAACATCAACGCCCTGGCCGGGGCCCTGCCGACGCCCGACGGCATTCCCTCGGTGACCAATCGCGCGGCCGGCATCGCCCTGTCCAAGCTCCTGGGACAGCAACTGGCCAAGGACAATATTCTCGTGAACAGCCTGAACATGGGCTGGATCGACACCGGTCAGTGGGATCGGCACTACAAGGAGATGCCCTCGACCATCAGCCGCGAGGAGTTCCTTGAGATGGTGGTCAAGATCGTGCCGCTGGGCCGCTTCGGCCGACCCGAGGAGGTGGCCCATGTCTGCCTCTTCCTGGCCAGCGACCTGGCCAGCTTCCTCAGCGCGGCCTCGATCGACGTGTCGGGCGGGCTCCAGGGCGCGATCGCCTACTACCCCACGCTGAAACGCGAGATGGAGGATCTGGGGCGAGCGCGCGAGGCCGCGCTCGCCGCCGAGTGACCTAGTAGGCCTCTCCCTGGGGATAGAGCGCCAGCCGGGCGATGTTCGCCCGGTCCGGCTGCTCCAGCATGAAGCGGATGGCGCGAGCGATGTCTTCGGGATCGAGCGCGACCGGGTTCTCGACCTTGGCTGCGGCCATCATCTTGTCGAACATTTCGCTCGAGGTCGAACCCGGCGCGATGGTGCCGACCTTGACGCCGGTGCCCGCCAGTTCGATGCGCAGCGACTGGGTGAAGGCCTCCAGCCCGTGCTTGAGCCCGCCGTAGACCCCGCCCGCCCTCGAGATGAGATAGGCGCTGATGCTGGAGACATTGATGATCGCACCCGACGACTGGCTGCGGAATTCGCGGGCGAAGACGTAGGAACTGCGCACCACCGCCTCGAAATTCACACGGATCATGTAGCTGACCGCGTCCAGGTCGATGGTGTCCATCGTCCCGACCGCCATGACGCCGGCATTGTTGACGACCACGTCGGCGCGTCCGAACCCTTCCTTGGCCAGGGCCAGCAACTGCTCCGGCGTCCCGGCCTCGGCGATGTCGGCGGCCAGCAGGACGCTGGGCCCAGGAAGGGTCGACGCCAGGGCCTCCAGCTTCTCCAGGCGGCGGCTGGTCAGGACCAGGTTGCAGCCGGCCCGGCTGAGCTCCAGCGCCGTCGCCGCGCCGATGCCGGTCGAGGCGCCGGTGAGAACGACCGTCTTTCCCTTCAGGTCCATTGGCCCGGCGCCTTCTTCATGCTCTCGATGGTGGGACGCATGTCGGCGACACTGGGCAGATGCGCGGTGAAGCCGCCATCGACCGAGAGGATCTGGCCGGTGACATAGCTGCTCAGCTCGGAGGCCAGGAAGACCACCATGTTGGCGATGTCGCGCGGCACGCCCAGTCGCGGCACCAGACAGTGACTGAGGAAGATGTCCTGGATATGGGCCGGCAGCCGCTGTTCCATACCGGGCTGGATGATCAGACCCGCAGCGATGGCGTTCACCCTCACGCCCCTTGGACTATAGGCCGTGGCCATATGCCGGGTCAGGGCGTTGATCGCCGCCTTGCTGGCGGCGTAGGCGAAGTTGCTCACGTCGCCGGACAGGGACTGGCCCGACGAGATGTTGATGATCGATCCCGATCCCCGCTCCAGCATGGAGGGAATGGCGTATTTGCAGAACAGCATCGGGCCGCGGGCGTTGATCGCCTGGACCTGATCCCAGAGTTCGACCGGCATGTCCGGGATGTCGAGGTCGCGCGAGGAAAAGCCCGTCGCCCCCGCGTTGTTGTCGAGAATATCGACGCCGCCGAAGATCTTCACGCAGGTTTCGACCACCGCCCGGATGTCGTCCTCGCTAGAAAGGTCGCCGGCCTTGCAGGCGACGTCGTGCCCCTGCCCTTTCAGCCGCTCGGTCACCGCCTCAAGTTCGGCCGCCCGGAGATCGGTCAACAACACCCGCGCCCCCTGCTCGGCCAGGGCCAGGGCCGTCTCTGACCCGATGCTCCCCGCCGCGCCGGTGACCAGCGCGACCTTCCCATCCAATAACGCCATACCCTCGCCTCCCTCTCGTCGTCGGCTTCAGCCGCCCTGTTGTTCCATTTCAGCCACGTTGCCAGGCCGCGACTGATACCCCGGCATATGCAGGCCGCCGTCGACATTGATCAGTTCGCCGGTGACGAAGCGGGCCATGTCCGACGCCAGGAAGACCGCCACCGGCGCGATATCCTCCTCGGGATCTCCATTGCGCTGAAGCGGCTTCATCGCCGCGACCCGCTCGGCGAACCCCGGCGAGTCCGCCGCCATCTTTTGGAACACCGTGCCCATGGCCGCCGGCGACAGCAGGTTGACCCGGATGTTGAACCGGCCCCACTCGTGCGCCGCGCTGCGGGTCAGGCCGCGCAGGGCGGACTTGGTGATGCTGTAGTCCGAGTTCAGCCAGGCCCCGGTTTCGACGTCGATCGAGTAGAAGTTGACGATCGAGCCGCCGCCCCTGGCGATCATGTGCGGCCGTGCAGCCTGCATCGCCCACCAGCCGGCCCACAGGCCGGAGTGCAGGGTCGCGTCGAGCATCTCGTCTGTCTTGTGCTCGAGAAGGACCTTGGGGCTCAGGGTGAAGGCGTTGTTGATCAGGATGTCGATGCCGCCGAACCGTTCCACGGTCGCCTCCACGGCCCCCTGGATCTGCTCCTTAACCCGCACGTCGGCCTTGATGACCTCCGCCTGACCGCCGAGTTCGTCGATCAGTTCCTTGCGGATCGTCGCGCAGTAGTCGTCGTTGTATTCCGCCACCATGACCGAGGCGCCCTCGCGGACGAATTTGCGGGCGATACCTCTGCCGATGCCGCCGCCGCCGCCGGTGACCAGGGCGACCTTGCCGTCGAGCAATCCCATCAGAGCAGTTCCTCAGGCGTACGGACCGTCGTCCCGAGAATCGGACCGACCAGTTCATGCCCCCAGTAGCTGAGACGCTCGGCGTTGAGTTCGAACGGATCGCCCGGCCAGGGATGGGTTTCGGCGATCACCTCGACGGCGAAGCCGGACGGCGAGAAGTGATAGAAGGAGAAATGGGGATCCTGGGTGTGCTGGCCGAGGGTCATCTGCACCGGGACGCCGCGCTTGTTGACGATGTCCCAGGTCTCGCCGACGTCGCGCAGATCGCCCGTCAGCAGGCCCATATGCTGGACCCCCATCCGGCCCGGCGCATGGCCGTAGCCGATGTCATGACTGGTCAGGTTGTTGAGCCCGGCGCGGTAGAATCCGGTCTTGCCCTTGCCCGCGCCCGAGCCGTACCACTGGAAGCCCATGATGTTGATCAGGAAATCATCCAGCTCCGGACCGTATTCGGGGGTGATCACCACGACATGGCCGAAGCCCCGGCCATGGGTGTTGAAGCCGCCGTGGCGACGCCCGGGGATAAAGGAGTCGGGCTCGCCCTTCTGGCCGTAGAAGAGTTCGTACTGGTAGCCCACGGGATCCTTGAACCGGACCACGTCGCGCACGGCGCGACGCGCCCGCAGATCGTCTGTCCCGTGTTCGACCGCTATGCCTGCGTCTTCCAGCTTCTTGACGGCCTTCTCGAAGGCGATCCGGTTGACGCATTCCCAGCCGATATAGGTCAGCTTGTCGATCGGGCCGGGCTGGAAGGCGAACCGGTAGCGGCGATCGTCCATGCGCAGATAGAGGGAGTCGGGCTCGTCCTCGGGCGACGGGGCGACGGCGAAGCCGAGCACCTCCGGACCATAGGTGCGCCAGGCGCTGATATTGGGGCTCTCAAAGCCGAGATAGCCGATGCCGCGGATATCCATTGTCCTGATCCTTGTCTTGCAGGTTTTCAGCAGGCGGTGGTGCCGCCGTCGATGATGATGTCGGCGCCCGTGATGAAGGCGGCCTCGTCGCTGGCCAGGAAGGCGGCCATGCCGACGACGTCCTCGGGTTCGCCGGGGCGACCGAGCGGAATCCCGTTGGTCAGCTGGGCGCGCACGGCGGGATTCTCGACAAAGGCGCGCGTGCCGGGGGTGATGATGAACCCCGGGCTGATGCTGTTGGCGCGGACGCCGTGGGCGGCCCCCTCCAGCGCCGCCTGGCGGGTCAGGGCGATGACCCCGCCCTTGGTGGCGTTGTGCGCCGCGGTGCCGTTGCCGCGCGATCCCTGCCATCCGGCGGTTGAAGCGACATTGATGATCGCCCCGCCCTGCCTGGCCAGGTAGGGCCAGGCGAACTTCATGCTCAGGAACACAAGGTCGAGCTCGTTGCGGATGGTGAAGCGCCAGTCCTCGACGGAGAGTTCGGCGATCGAGCCGAACCGGGCGGCCGAGGCGTTATTGTAGAGGATGTCGATGCGGTCGTGTTCGGCCGCCGCCTTGGCGATCCAGGCCGCCGCGCCCTCCGGATCGCCGAGATCGCAGACCATGGTCGTCATGACGCCGCCGGCCTCGGCGACCAGCCGCAGGGTCTCGGCGTCGGCCTCGGCGTTGACGTCGCATCCGACGATGACGGCGCCGTCGGCGGCGAACCTGAGGGCCGCCGCCCGGCCCTGACCGCCGCCAGTGCCGGAAATCAGGGCGACCCGCCCCTCCAGCCGACGCCTCACTGACCGGCTCCTTCCTGGGCCGCCCGCGCGTCGCGGGCGTCCAGCGCCGTGCGGATGGCGGCGTGCTTGTCTCGGGTCAGGGGATAGGTGAAGGCCAGCCAGGCGCCGAGCAGGAACAGGACCGCCGACGGACCGGCGAACACCATCTCCAGACCGGATATGGCCTCCGGCGTGTTGGCCGCCATCAGCGCGGGCTTGTAGCCGACCAGGGCCAGGGCCGCGAAGGACAGGCCGACGGCCAGCGCCCCGCCCAGCTTCCAGCTGCTGATCAGAAGCGCATAGAGGACGCCGGTCTGGTCCGAGCCCGAATCCAGCCGAAGCTCGTCGCCCGCGTCCGCCATCATCGCCCGCGGCAGGAGGTTGAAGGCGCCGAACGACAGTCCCCAGCCCATCATGCCCAGGGAGGCGGCCAGGAGGTTCCCGTCAGGCAGAAAGACAAAGACCACGCTGACGACCGCGGCGAGGACGCCCGAAATCCCGAGTACGAAATGCTTGTCGAGACGCCGCGCCAGCCAGGCGACGGCCGGCACGGTGATCATGGCGGTGACGACCTGGGCGATGAGGACGACGCCGACCGCGCTTCGATCCAGCCCCTTGGCCGCCGTGATGAAGAAGACCAGCATCGCCGAAGCCGTGCCGAAACCGAGCCCGAACACCAGGTCGATGGCGGCGATGCGAAACACCGCCTTGCGCCCCACCACGGCCAGATAATCCTTGAGGCCGACGATGTGACGCTGGGTGACGGCCGCCGCCTCGGGCACCCGCCAGGCGGCCAGGGCCACGGCGGGCGCCATCAGCAGGATGATGATCCAGCCCATGAGGCGCGTCGGCTCCAGGCCGGTTTCGCCAAGCTTCGACAGGAGGATAGGAAAGCCCATGACCGTCAGAATGCCCAGCAATGAAGCAAACTGCAGCCAGGCGTAGACCCGCGACCGCTCATCATAGCTCGTCGCAAGGCCGGAGGCCAAAGCCAGCTGGGCCAGCGACAGGATGGACCAGCCGAGGAAGGCGGCCGTCAGGGTCGCGAGCAGATACAGCGGCCCCACGCCGGGCTGGGCCATGAAGAGCAGATAGACCGCCAGCATCAGCGCCGGCGCGCCAAAGATGAGCCAGGGCCGGTAGCGGCCCCAGCGGCTTCGGGTCCGGTCCATCGCCGCGCCAAGCAGGGGATCGACCACGATGTCGAAGACGCGCACGCTGGTGAAAATGACGCCGATGACGGCCAGGGGCAGCCCCAGAACCGTGGCGTAATGCTCGGGAATCATCACCACCAGCGGCAGGGACAGAGCGGTCAGAGGAATGCCCATCAGCGACAGCGACAGCAGGCCTGGCGGCCTGCGATCGCTGCGGACGCGCGCCGTCGG
This sequence comes from Brevundimonas sp. P7753, assembly GCF_013386595.1. Taxonomy (NCBI): domain Bacteria; kingdom Pseudomonadati; phylum Pseudomonadota; class Alphaproteobacteria; order Caulobacterales; family Caulobacteraceae; genus Brevundimonas; species Brevundimonas sp. P7753. Next base: position 7,615 of record NZ_JACARP010000124.1, read on the forward strand.
GCTCGCCGCGACTGACGGGGCGGTCATCCTTCGACAGGTTCCACAACGATGGCCGCCTGCGGGCAGGATTCGGCGCCTTCAATGGCGCGCTCGAGCAGCTCGGGCGGGACCAGTTCGGTGGTCAGAACCACCAGCCCGCCCTCGAGCTGATAGATCTCGGGGCAGATTTCCACGCACGTCCCGTAGCCGCAGCAGGCGCTACGGTCGGCGACGACGCGATGCGCGATCGCAGTTGCACTCATCTTCTTCCTCCGTGCCGGGCGTCCCTTTGGGACTTCTCCGGGGGCCTGCGGCCCGTCGTTCCTCAACAAATCGATGAGTTGCATTTTCTATACAGAAATGCCACCTCTGTTCAAAATTATGTGGCGCTCAGCGCCCAGGAGGAAAGACATGCTGGACCGGACACGGACGACCCTTTCGGACGGGACGACCATCGACGACCTGATCAATATCGAGACGCGGGAAGTTCAGCTCAGGGCGATCTCGGACCCCGAGCTCTACGACAGCGAGATGCGCAAGGTCTTCGGCAAGACCTGGCTGCTGCTGGGCCACGAAAGCGAGATTCCCAATCCCGGCGACTTCATCACCCGCCTGATGGGGTCGGACCCGGTTCTGATCACGCGCCAGAAGGACGGCTCGATCCGGGTGATGCTGAACGTCTGCCCCCACCGCGGCATGCGCGTCTGCACGGCCGACGCCGGCAACGCCAAGGTCCACACCTGCATCTATCACGGCTGGGCCTTCAAGAATGACGGCGACTTCATCGGCGCCCCGGTGGCCGGCGAGAAGATGCACGGCGACATCCTGCCCAAGGAGAAGCTCGGCCTGACCCAGGCGCGGAGCCATCTCTACGGCGGCCTGATCTTCGCCACCTGGAACCTGGAAGGCCCTTCGTTCGACGAGTTCCTCGGCGAGATGAAGTGGTATTACGACATGCTGTTCTGCCGGACGGACAAGGGCCTGGAGGCCCTCGGCCCGCCGCAGCGCTTCACGATCAAGGCCAACTGGAAGACGGCCTGCGAGCAATCCGCCTCCGACGGCTTCCACACCCTGACTTTGCACCGCTGGCTCGGCGAGTTCGCCAAGTTCGGCGACGGCGACCTGACCACCTCCATGTACGGCACGGAAGTCAGTTCGCTCCAGGGCCACTCCCTGCGCTGCATGCCCGTGGCCAACAAGTTCAAGCAGGCGGCGGGCTTCCGCGACGGCAATCTGACGCTGGAGGAGAAGTTGGCCATCGTGCCGCCGCCCGGCATCACCAAGGAGATGCTTCCCGAGCTGATCCGGAACCTGTCGCCGGAACAGCTGGGCCTTCTGGTCGACAGCCCGCCCCAGGTCGGAGGCATGTTCCCCAACGTCCTGATCGCCTTCATCTACGTGCCGCAACCCGACGGCGAGATCATCGGCCTGACGTCGTTGCACACCTATATTCCCAAGGGTCCGGACGAGCTGGAGTTCTGCAACTACATCCTGGCCGAAAAGGACGCGCCCGAAGAACACAAGCAGAAGGCGCTGCAGTTCGCGGTGCGCATGCTGGGCACCTCCGGCATGGTGGAACAGGACGATTCCGACACCTGGCCGCACATCACCCAGACGGCCAAGGGCGCAGCCGCCCGCAACATCACGATGAAGTACCAAGCGGTCTGCACCACCCCTCCCCGCCCCGACTGGCCGGGCCCCGCCCTGGTCTATGAGGGCTTCACCAAGGACGACACCCAGTGGAACTGGTGGCTGGCCTATCGCGAACTGATGAACGCCCCCGCTTGATCATCATCATCGCCGCCATCATCAGGATCACAACACCATGACCATGAACGCCGTCATCCCCACCGACGTCAGCGTCGCCTCGGATGCCCCCTTCCGCCCCAACCGCGTGCCGGTGGGCTCTCCCGCCTATAATGAGATCACCGAGTTCCTCTACGAGGAGGCCTGGCTGCTGGACGAGATCCGTCTGGCCGAATGGGTGGCCCGGCTCGATGTCGACCTGCGCTACACCTGCCCGGTGCGCCAGACCCGCCCCCTGCACCAGCACGCACAGTCCATCGTGCGCACGGTGATGCATTTCGACGAGACCTACGCCTCGATCCGGGGCCGCGTCGGCCGCATCACCGACACCCGCAGCGCCTGGGCCGAAGACCCCCCCTCGCGCACCCGCAGGCTGGTGACCAACATCCTCGTGGACTCCACCGACGATCCCGACGAGTTCGAGGTGAAGAGCTATCTGCTCTGCAGCCGCAGCCGTTTCGAGGAAACCAACCTGCTGTTCCTCAGCTGCGTCCGCCACGATCTGCTGCGTCGCTACGACGACGGCATCAAGCTGGCCCGCCGCGAGATCATCGTCGACCAGACGGTTCTGGGCTTCCCCAACCTCGCCATCTTCCTCTGAACCGACGGCCGCGAGCCGCCGGCGCCGATCCTTCGGCGCCGGCCGGCGCGCGCCTCCCCCGCCGAACCAGGAGCCTTTCCATGCGCGCAGGCGTCATATCGGGCGACGGAGCCGCCCCCGTCCTCCAGGACTTTCCCGAGCCCGTCCCGCAGGACGGCTGCGTCCTGATCACGGTGGACACCGCCGGCCTCGGCGGCTGGGACGTCCTCGGGGCCTATCGCCTCGGGGTCCAGTATCCCTGCGTGATCCGCGGTGAAGGCGTCGGCCGCGCCGAAGACGGACGCCGGGTCTATTTCGGGGAGCGATCCGTCGCGCCCTGGGGCGCCTGGGCCGAAAAGACGCTCGTTCCGGCCGCCGAGGTCTGGGATGTTCCCGACGACGTCGACGACCGCACCGCCATCACCATGGGCATCGCCGGCACCGGCGTCCTGGTGCCTCTGGAAGCGGCGAACATCCAGCCCGGCGAGCGCGTGCTGATCCTCGGCGCCACCGGGGTTCTGGGACAGATCGGCCTCCAGCTCGCCCGGAATCTCGGCGCCGGCCGTGTCGTCGCCGCCGCGCGCAGCCATGCCGGCCTCGACAGGCTGATGGAACGCGGCCTGGCCGACGCCGCCGTCGCCATGGGCGGAAGCGACGACGTCGAAAAGCTGAAGACCGCTTCCGGCGGCGAAGGATTCGACGTCGTGCTGGATCTGGTCTTCGGCCAGCCCTTCCTGTCCGCCGTCAAGGCGACGAAATGGGGGGCGCGGCTGATCACCATAGGCACCGGCGCCGGGCGGGTCGTCGAACTGAACATCGGCGACCTCCTGTTTCGCACCCTCACCTGCATCGGCACGGGGCAGCGGCCGCCCGCCGACCGCGAAGCCATATGGCGCAGGCTGCTGGCGATGCAGGAGGCGCAGGCGATCGAGGTCGACTACGCGGATCATGAGTTCGCCGACCTCGCCGAGGCCTGGGCCGCCCAGGTCCGCGGCCCGCACGCCAAGATCACGGCCCGGGTGGGTTGATGCAGGTCGCGGAGGACAGTGAGCTCCTCCGCGACCCGCAAGCCCCTGCGGCCTCAGCCGGCCGCCAGCGCGCCCTCGACGGCCGCGGTCAACCGCGGATCGGCGGCCTCGACGTCCGGCGCGAACCGCGCGAGGACCTGACCGTCGCGGCCGATCAGGAATTTTTCGAAATTCCATACGACCTCGTCCGGTGCGCCGACGGGGACGCCATATCCGGCCAGGCGTTCGCGCATCGGGCCGTCGCCCACCGTCTCGGGCCGCAGCGCCGTCAGCGCGGCGTAGAGCGGATGGATATCGTCGCCCTTCACGCTGATCTTGGAATAGAGGGGAAAGGTGACGTCGTAGCTGGTCCGGCAGAAGCCGGCGATCTCGTCGTCAGCGCCCGGCTCCTGGCCGTTGAAGTTGTTGGCGGGAAAGGCCAGCACCTCGAGACCGGCCGCCTGATGGGTGCGGTAGAGGTCTTCCAGGCCTTCGTATTGAGGCGTCAGGCCGCACTTCGAGGCGACGTTGACGATCAGCAGGACCCGGCCGGCGTGGTCCGCCAGGCTGTCGGTCTGTCCATCGATGCGGGTCAGGGGAATGGAGGAGATCGCAGGGCTCATCGGGGGGCAATCCTTGTCGCGCGAGGATCATGGCTCGCACCGGCAAGCCTAGCCCATTCCCCCGGGCTCCGCTGCCGCAAACGCCGTTCCACAGGCCAAAAACAAGGAGCGACCGCCCCGTGAACCGCACGCCCGTCGATATCGTCAGCGCCTTCCTCGACGCCTGGTCCGAAGGTCCGGAGCCGCTGGAAAAGGCCTTGCGCGCCCTGTTCCGGCCCGACACGCGATGGACCAATATGGGCCTGTCCGAAACCATTGGCGTCGATGAGGCCCTCGCCCTGGGCGCGCGCTTCGAAGCGGCCATGGGTTATGCGAAGATCCTGGTCGACACCGTCCATATCGCCGCCTGCGGCAACATCGTCCTGACCGAGCGGATCGACCGCCTCGTCGCCGCGGACGGTCGGGAGATCGCCGCCTTTTCCATCGCGGGCGTGTTTGAACTGGACGACGACGGCAAGCTTGTTCGCTGGCGCGACTACACGGACCCGTCCGCGATCGCCGCCATTCACGGCCATGAGCCCGACAAGGACTGAAGAACGCCGATCGCCTGATGGACAAGTCCCTCAGAATATTATTCTCTATCCAAAACAGAGTACGCCCGCATTCGCGAGGCGGGCCGAACCCCGGGAAGGACTATCGATGAACACCCAGCCTGCACCCAACGCCTCCCTCGCCGAAGGCTTCGCCCAGGTCGGCGCCCTGTTCGCCGGAGACGACGGCGATCTCGACAGAATTTATCGCGACCACCGCGCCAACAAGCCCGTCATGCAAGGCGACATCTGCGCCGAACTCGGCTCGGCCTCCTTCGCGGGCCATACAGGCCGGCCGATCTACACCATCTTCAAGCACGCCGACGTCATGAAGGTGCTGCGCGACACCAAGACCTTCACCAGCGGCATCCTGATGGAAACAGGCCTCGGCCCCTTCCTCGACGGCCTGATGATCACGGGTCTGGACGGCGACGAACACCGCCAACTGCGCGGCATTCTGCAGCCCTCCTTTACCCCCGCGGTGATGGAGGAGTGGCGCGAGACCTATATCCGCCCCCTGATCCAGCGCTCCTTCATCGAGCCGCTCATCCCGCTCGGCAAGGCCGAGCTGGTGAGCACGGTCGGCGTCATGTTCCCGATTCACGTCGTCTACGCCGTCCTGGGATTTCCAGACAACGACCCGGCCGCCCTCGAGACCTTCGCCACCAAGGCCCTCAAAGTGCTGGGCGGCATGGCCAATAATCCCGAGGCGAAGCGAGCGGCCTTCGAGGCCTTCCAGGAACTGTACGAACCCACCCTCCTGGCCGTCCAGGCGCGGCGGGCCTCGGGCGCCGAAGGTCCGGATCTCATCAGCCGCCTGATCCGGGCGGAATTCGAGGGCCGCACGCTCGACGATCACCAGATCACCAACTTCGTCCGCATGATGCTGCCTGCAGCCTCCGAGACCACCTCGCGCACCTTCGCGATCATGATGACCCACCTCTTCGACCATCCCGAGGTGCTCGAACGTCTTCGCGCCGACCGGACCCTGATGCGCAAGGTGTTGGACGAGAGCGTCCGCCATGACGCCGTCGCCACCTTCAAGGTGCGCGAATGCCAGGCCGACGTGACGCTGCAGGACGTGGTCATCCCCAAGGGCTCCATCATCTCGGCCTGCGTCGGCTCGGCCAATCGGGACGAGACGGTGTTCGAAAACCCCGACGTCTTCGACATCGACCGCAAGCAGATGGCGGCCTTCGGCTTCGGCTTCGGCGCCCATATGTGCGTGGGCATGTGGCTGGCCAAGGTGGAGATCGAGGAGGCCGTGGGCCTCCTGCTCGACCTGCTGCCGAACCTGAGGCTGGACCCCGCCTTCCCCCGTCCGGTCGTCCGCGGCGTATCGCTGCGCGGCCCCGACGCGGTCAATGTGGTCTGGGACGCCCCCTAGGGCCTCCAGACCCGCGCCACCGCGAACCGCTCCGCAGGGGCCTTCACCTCAGGGTGAAGGCCCCTTTTTCTTGGGCTGGGGCTCGCCGGCAAGGCCGCCTCCGGGCGCCGCGGCGGGCGCGGGCTCCAGCCCGTCGCGGTCCCTGCCCCTGCCGTTGCAAAGAGCCCCTCCCTCAGGCCCGTTCATGAAAAAACCGCCGACCGGAAGCCCGGTCGGCGGCGAGAGTTTCGAGAGAGAGAGAGAGATATAGAAAGAGAGGGGCGCTAGAAGCGCTTGGTCAGGGAGGCGCCGTAGGTGGTCGGCTCGCCGATGAAGCTTGTGGCGAAGCCGAGACCGGACGAGTAGAGGTCGGACAGCTGGCGCACGTTGTACTGCTCGCCCAGGATGTTCTTGCCGTAGATCGCGAACTCGACGTCCTGCGCGTCGAACTGCATGGAGAAGCGGGCGTTCAACAGTCCGTATCCAGGCGTGCGATTCAGCTTGTTCGTCTCGGCGTAGAGGGCCTGCGTCACCGCAGGCTGCAGCGGCGAGGCGGTGACCGGCCCGTAGTATTGCTCGCCGAGGTAGGCGTAGCCCATGTGCAGGGTCACGCTGCCGAACGTCGTGGGAAGGACCTGGGTCGCCCCCACGCTGAACTGAAGCTTCGGCAACTGCGGCAGCTCCTCGCCGCTCCGATCGACAGGACAGATGGACGAGGTGCCGCTCGGCGCCGTGACGCAGCCCGGCAGATTGGCGCCGGGCACGGACTGCTGCTCCACGAAGGTGCCGCTTTCGTACTCGCCGTCCATCAGGCTGATATTGCCGGCCAGCTCCATGCCCGCCCAAGGACGGTAGGCGCCTTCCAGCTCCACCCCGTAGACGCGCGCATCGCCCGCGTTGACAACGTACTGGGTGCTCGCCCCCGCCGGCGTCAGGGCCGCAGCCTGGCGCTGCACGTCCGACTGCCATGTATGGAAGACGGCCACGTTGGTGCGAAGGCGTCGATCAAACCAGGTCGCCTTGAGTCCGCCTTCCACGTCGCGCACGTTTTCGGGCTCGAACGCCGGCAGACTGCCGGCCCGGGTGTTCCATCCTCCCGACTTCGAGGCGCCCCGCGTCTGGATATAGGCGAAGACGTCGGGGGTCATTTGCCAGTCGAGACCCAGGGTCCAGGCGGGATAGTCGAACTCGACTTCCTGGGTCTGGGCGCAGACGCCGGCGACGTCGGGCTTGGCCACGCTGCAGGTGCCCGGCACGCCCCAGGTGCTGTAGTTGTAGAGGACGGTGTCGCGGCTGTCCCAGGTCCAGCGCAGGCCGGCGGCCATGCGCAGGGTATCGGTCAGCTGGTAGTAGCCCTGGCCGAAGACCCCGAGGGAGGTGTTGGTGACGTCCGCGTAGTTCTGGCCGGCCAGTCCGGCATAGGGGCGCGTCGCGGCGTTGTAGGGCAGGAAGCCGAAGTTCTGCGACCGACTGAATTCGGCGCCCGTCTCGTCGGAATAGTAGATGCCCGCGATATAGTTGAAGCGTTCGCCGAAAGCGCCGCTGATTTGGAATTCCTGCGACCACTGCTCCGAGGAGTAGCCCGCCCAGGTGGTCAGAATGGGAGCCGGCGTTCCGTCGGTGTCGATGACCCCGTCCGCGTCGCTGAACCTGTAGCCGGTGATCGATTTCAGCGTCACCGGACCGATGTCGATCGACGCATCCAGCCCGAACCCGTAGGCCTCGACCTGGTTGCCGAGCGGTTTGTCATACAGGGCTCGCACCTCTGCAGGCAGGGTTGCGAAGTTCGGGTTGTTCACGGGCTTGAAATAGCCGGTGGCGTAGCTGGTGTAGAAGCTGCCGTCGCGGTGAAGCGAGGCGTCGAGGATCGGCGCCAGGCCGAACGGACCGAAGGAACCGGTCGGTCCGAAGACCTGGGGCGCATAGGCGAGCAGGGCCGTGAACTGGCCGTTGTCCTCGATCTTGTTGTAGTCGCCCGACAGGACCACCCGGGCGCGATCATCCTCATACTTGAGCTTGCCCCTGAAGAAGCTGCTGCTCTGATCCCAGACGTCCCGGCCGAGGGGGATGCTCTTGCCGTATCCGTCGCGCTCCCTGGTGCTGGCCACGAACCGTCCGGACAGGCGCTCGGTGATGGGAGCGTTGAGCACCAGGCTCGCGCCCATCTGGTCATAGCTGCCGGCTTCGACGCGGATCATTCCGCCGAACTCGCCCGTCGGATCGGCGCTGATGATGTTCAGCGCCCCCCCGACGGTGTTCCGGCCGAAGAGCGTTCCCTGGGGTCCGCGCAGAACCTCGACGCGCTGCAGGTCGAGCAGGTCGGTCAGCCCCTGCGAAGGACGCGGGATATAGACCCCGTCCACATAGATGGCCACGGCCGGGTCGTTGGAGACGAGGGCCTGCAGATTGCCCTGCCCGCGAATGGCGACAAAGGCGAACCCGGAGGCGCTTGGAGCGCCGGTGGCCACGCTCAGGCTCGGCGCGGTGCGCTGCAGGTCGGTGACGTCTGCGACCTGGTTCCGCTCCAGCGCTTCCGCGCCGACGGCGGTGACCGCCACGGGGGTGGATTGCAGATTCTCTTCCGTGCGGCGCGCCGTGACCACGATTTCATCAAGCTGGGTGGCGCCGGATTGGGGCGCGGCGTCTTGCGCATAGGCAGGCGCGGTAAGGGCCGTACAAGCCAGCAGCCCCAGAGCGCTGCGGTGTAGAGATCTGGACACACGTCGGCCGTTGGTGATCGACATCTTTAACCTCCCCGGTGGGGTCTATCGCCCCGTGTTTCACGACTGCCTGAAGGCGTCGTGTTGAGGAAAAACTAAACAGAATTTAAAATCTGTCGCAAGAATAAATGTCTCAGATAAGAATGACGCCTTCACAATCCAGAACGGACCGGGGGTCGAGCGCAGAGCCGCAAAGCCTGAACCGGCGGAAGTAAACGCCACAGCTGTTTGACTTAAAATACTTATCGGGCGCAGCCCGCAGGAAGAGAACCATGGACGAGACCTCCACCCTGGCGAACAAGAAAATCATCGTCACCGGCGCTGCACGCGGCATAGGCGCCAGTGCAACCCGCGCCCTGGCGGCGGCCGGCGCCATGGTCACGGGCCTCGACCTCTCGGGGCCGTCGGCGGATACGGCCGAAAGCCCGCCCTCAAGCGTCTTCGCCTACGAGACCTGCGACGTGTCCTCGCGCGCATCGACGCGCGCGGCGGTCGATCGTGCGGTCGCGGCCATGGGCGGGCTGGACGTCCTGATCCACGCGGCGGGCGTGCAGCGCTACACCCCCGCAGAGGCGATCACCGACGAGGAATGGGAGCTGGTCGTCGGCGTCAACGCCCGGGGCACCATGATCGCCAACCAGGCGGTCTTTCCTCACCTGAAGGACCGGGGCGGCCGCATCGTCAACTTCGCCTCGGCCGCCGGCGCGCTCGGCCTTCGCGGCTGCGCCCACTACGCCGCCTCGAAGGGCGCTGTCCTGGCCTGGACCCGCACGATCGCCCAGGAGTGGGGCCCCTACGGAATCTCTGTCAATGCGATCGCCCCCGGCATGTGGACCCCCATGTACGACGCCACCCGGGCGGGAATGACGCCCGAACAGCTGGAGGCGCACGACCGGGGCATGGCGATGATGATCCCCCTTGGCGGACGGCTCGGCGATCCGGACGCGGACATGGCGCCCGTCCTGGTCTTCCTCGCCAGCGACGCCTCGCGCTTCATCACCGGCCAGACCCTGGCGGTGGACGGCGGCCTGATGATGGTGCGCTAGAGCCCCACGTCGAGGTCGGTCCTGACCCTGGGGGCGTCCTCGATGGGATTGACCAGGGCGCCGACCCCCTCGATCTCGACCCTGACGACATCGCCGGGCGTCAGCCACTGCGGGTCCGGCGAGCCGGCGGCGCAGCCCGACGGCGTCCCGGTGGCGATCAGGTCGCCGGGATAGAGGGTGAAGATCGTCGACATCAGGTGGACAAGGTGGGCCACGTCCCAGCACATCTCGGCGATGTCGGCGCTCTGGCGCAGCTCGCCGTTGACGGAGGTGGACAGCCTCAGCCCCTTGCAGCCGGGCGGCAACTCGTCCGCTGTGACGATCTCAGGCCCGAAGCCTCCGGTCCTGAGGAAGTTCTTGCCGGCCGTGACGGCCGCGGGAATGTAGTTGTAGGCTCGCACGCTGCCGTCGTTGTGACAGGCGTAGCCGGCGACATGCGACAGGGCTTCCTCGCGCGAGATCATCCGCCCTCCCCGGCCGATGACGACCATCAGCTCTCCCTCGTAGTCGAGGGTGTCGGACGCCTCGGGCCGCCAGAGAGCCTGATTGTGGGCGACCAGGGAATCCGGCGTGCGAAGGAACATCCCGGGGAAGGACGGGACATCCGCCCCCATCTCCTCGACATGCTTCATGTAGTTCTTGCCCAGGCCGATGATCTTGTCGGGGCGTGGGATCGGCGTCAGGTGGCGCAGGCCTTCCAGAGGACGCCGCGCCCTCGCATTCGCCGTCGCGACCGCCGCCTCGGCGGCGGCCAGCGCCTCGGGCCCGGCGGCCAGCAGCGAACGGATGTCCTGCGGAAGTTGCGGCGCGGCGATCGACAGATCCACCACCTCGTCGCCGACCCGCACGCCCATGGTCGCTGCGCCGTTCAGTTCAAACGACAAGAGTCGCATCTCAGCCTCCTGAGGATCTGAGGCCCCCGCGGGCCGAGGACCGGCCGCCGCCAGGGCGGGCCGGGGGAATGGAAGGCACGCCCCGCGGCCAGGCCCGGAGAGCCTGCCGCGTCTCGCCGATCGAGCGCCGCATGCCGCCCGACTAGCGGGCCGGCTTGATGTCCGTCGTTTCGATATCCCAGGTCGTCGGGGTCGCGCCCTCGTCGCGAAGCTGGAACTTGAGCACCCGTCCCTGCGGGTTGACCGGCAGTTCCGGTCGGAACTCGATGAAGCGCGGGACCGCATAGTAGGGCACGCGCTCGATCAACCAGCGACACAGCTCCGCCTCGGACAGCGCGGCGCCCGGCTTGAGCTTGGCCGTCACCTTGAGATCGTCCTCCTGCAGGTTCGACGGCACGGCGTGAACAGCGACCTGTTCAATCGCCGGATGGGTCAGGATCGAGCTCTCCATCTCGAAACTGGAGATGTTTTCGCCGCGCCGGCGCAGGTAGTCCTTCTTGCGGTCGACGAAGTAGAAGAAGCCGTTCTCGTCGAACTTGCCAATATCGCCCGTGTGGAACCACAGGTTCCCCATGACATTCAGGGTGTCCTCGGGGCGACGCCAGTACCCCTTGAAGATGATGTCAGGCATCAGCGGCCGGCACACGACCTCGCCGGCGACGCCGATGGGAACCTCATTGTCCTGGTCGTCGAAGATGCGGACGTCGAGCTCGGGCGCCGCCTTGCCCGACGAGCCCTCGGCATAGGCGCCGTCGGCCGGCATGGAGGTCAGCAGGCCTTCGGTGAGCCCGTAGACATTGGAGCCGATCTTCCTTGCGCCGAAGCGGGTTCGCCAGATCGCCTTGATCTCCTCCGGGAAGGGATTGCCCTTGACCGTGTGGACCTGGCCGAAGCAGCGGGCCATCGCTTCATGATCGTCAGCGCGCGCCAGCAGGGTGCCCAGGGAGCCCAGGATCGACACCACAGTGGCCCCGGATTTTTCGATCGCCGGCCAGAAGCCGGACACCGAGAACTTGGGCGCAAAGGAGATGGTCGCGCCGACCAGCATCACGGAGACGACGCCGGTGGCGATGGCGTTCATGTGGAACAGCGGCAACGGCGTCCAGTAGACGTCGTCCGGGCCGAACGGCGCCGAACGCGTCAGCATCCGCGCGAAATGGCACATCTGGTTGCCGGTGATCATGCAGCCCTTGGACGGACCGGTTGTGCCCGAGGTGTAGATCAGGGCGTTCAGGGCGCCCGGGTCGGGCAGGACCTCGAAAGCGCTGGCGTCGGTTCCGCGATGCGCGTCCAGAGGCTCGATGTTCAGGCTGGAGCCCGGCGCGGGCTCCCAGGGGCCGCGGACCAGCACCGTCTTCAATGTCGAGAGCTGGTCCTCGATCTCAAGAAGACGAGGCAGGTAGCGCGCTTCGCAGATCATCAGGCTGGCGCCCGCGTCCTCGATCTGATGACGCAGGAATTGACCGATCAGGGCGGTGTTCAACGGCACGCTGATCACGGAGATCTTGTTGGCGGCGATCCAGGTCGTGACGGCGTCGACATTGTTGTCGAGCATGGAGACGATCGGGGTTCCCGCCGTCAGTCCAAAGCCCTCGAGAACGTGAGCGAAGCGATTGCTGGTCCGGTCGAAGTCCCCGTAGGTGTGGGTCTCGCCGCTGAAGTCGAGGAAGACCTTGTCGGGATGAGCGGCGACCGCTCGCCTCAAGGCGGCGATCGGGGTGTCGCGGAGGCCCGTCCGCCATCCCTGTTCCATCGTGCCGATCATCGCATTCATCCGTTCATCCTAATGCATACGCGCCTGCCCGCCGCCTGCGGAGCTCTTGCCTCTCGACGGCGGCCAGGGTCGCGCATTCCGTTCCATGAGCCACGCCTCACGCGGCCCGACCGGGCATCGCCGGGCGCGGAAGGAAACTAGCCCCGCCGTTCGGACCGGTCCAGAAGAATTCTGGTATCAGTCCATCATTCTATTTCCAGAACAAATGACCTCCACCACGACCTTCCCGCGCGCCTGGCGCGAAGCGAGGCGCGCAATCGCCCGCCCGCCCTCTTCGAGGGGATAGCGTTCCCAGACCTGAGGCCTGATCCTGCCCGCGACATAGAGATCCAGCAATGCGCGCATGTCGCGCGCTCCGGCGCCAGGGTCGCGCGCAATATAGGCCCCCCAGAAGACGCCGATGATCTGCGCGCCTTTCAGAAGGGTCAAATTCAGAGGAATCGAGGGAATTCCGGCGGCGAAACCGACCACAAGATAGCGGCCTTCCCACCCAATGGAGCGAAACGCCGGCTCGGCGTAGGCGCCCCCGACGGGATCGATGACGACGTCGGGGCCCTTCCCGTCGCAGGCCGTCCGGATCGCCTCGGAAAAGGCCCGGGCGTCCGCCACGTCCGACATCTCGCGCGGATAGACCAGGCCGACATCGGCGCCCATCGCCGTCGCCGCCTCCAGCTTGTCCGGCGAGGAGGCTGCGGCGACGACCCGCGCGCCCAGCGCCTTGCCCAGCTCGACCGCAGCCAGCCCTATGCCCCCGCCCGCCCCCAGGAC
>NZ_JACARP010000125.1:0-9376 GCF_013386595.1 Brevundimonas sp. P7753
TCGTCCAGCAGCAGGACGGGCTGCGCCTTCTGGCCGAATTCAGGATCGGCCAGCCGCCCGACCTGGGCCAGGATCAGGTTCAGCACCAAGGCCTTCTGCTCGCCCGAAGACCCCTCGGCGGCGGGCCGGTTCTTCTCGCGGTGCAGGGCCGTCAGGTCCGAGCGATGCGGCCCGAACAGCGAGCGTCCGGCGGCGGCGTCGCGCCCCCGCGCCCGCACAAAGCCCTCGCCCAGCATCCCGACGATGTCGGCCTCGTCCGCCCCCGCCGCCGCCATCGCCTCGGCCTCGCCGGTCAGGCCTAGGTCGGCCTGGGGAAAGGGCCGGTCGCCGCGCGCGTCGATGCCGGCTTGCAGCGCCGTCAGGGCCCGCGTCCGCGCCGTCGCCGCCCGCGCCCCGGCCTCGGACAGCCGCGCCTCAAGCGCGTCCAGCCACAGGGGGTCGGCGGGCTTGCCTTCCGCCCCGTCGGTCAGCAGCCGCAACCGCTCCCTCAACGCCTTTTCATAGGCCGAAACCGTCGCCGCATGATCAGGGTCAGCCGCAAACACCAGCCGGTCGAAGAACCTCAGCCGCGCCGCCCGCGCGTCGGAAAACAGCCGGTCCTGCTCCGGCGTGGCCCAGACCGGGCGCAGATGGTCCAGCAGCCGCCCCGGCGGGGCCGTCTCGCCGTCGATGCGGACGATGCGCCTTGCCGCCCCCGGCGTCTGCACCCCGGTGCCCAGACGCACCTCTTCGCCCTCTTCATCCAGCGTGACCATGACCGCCCAGGCCCGCCCCACGGCCTCGCCCGGCTCACGCCGCCCCATCTCCTGCGCCGTCGCCCCGCGCAGGCCCTTGCCGGGGGTCAGCAGACTGATGGCCTCCAGCAGATTGGTCTTGCCCGCCCCGTTCGGCCCATGCAGCACCACGGCCCCGCCGGAAACCGGCAGGCTGGCGCTCGCATAGGAACGGAAGTCGGTGAGAGCGAGGGAGCGGATCATGCGTGGGTCAGCAGATACACCGATTTGGAAGCTAAACGCCCCCTAAGAAACCCGCTCACCCCGGCGGACGCCGGGGTCCAGTGAGAGCCAGACACGCCGCGCTTGCAGCCAAAGGACTGGATCCCGGCGTCCGCCGGGATGAGCGGTAGATTTGGTTCAGCCCACACCTTCAAAGCAATGTCGGAAGCAGATCGTCCCAACACGGATTCATCTGCTCGATCAGGTCGAGCTTCCATGCTCGCCGCCATTCCTTGATCTGGCGCTCACGGCGAAAAGCCTCGTCGCGCGTGCCGTGGAGCTCATACCAGACTAGGCGCGAAACCCCATACTTGGCGGTGAAGCCGCCACGCAGCTTCTCGCGATGCTCGACGACCCGCTTCAGCAGGTCGTCGGTCGATCCGGTATAGAGGACGCCGTTGCGACGACCGGCCAGGATGTAGGTGTAGAAATACATCCAACCTCCCGACCCGGCGCTCACTTTTTCTGCGGGGCTTAGACCCGCAGCGGCATCAACACGTACTGCACGCCCGGATCGGCCGGATCGAGCACCAGGGTCGGGCTGGCCGGGTCGGCGAATTTGAAGTGGGCGGTTTCGCCGGTGATCTGACCGGCGACGTCCAGCAGATAGCGGGCGTTGAAGCCGATCTCGAAGGGCTCTTCGGAATAGCCGATCTCGACCTCTTCCTCGGCCTGGCCGGCTTCCATGTTGCGGACGGTCAGCTTCACCCGGTCATTGTCGAAGGCCAGCTTCACCGAGCGGCTCTTTTCCGCCGAGATGGTGGCGACGCGGTCGACGGCCTTGGCGAACAGGGCGTTGTCGATGTCGGCCTGCTTGTCGTTGCCCTTGGGGATCACGCGCAGATAGTCGGGGAAGGCGCCGTCGATGACCTTGGAGGTCAGGCTGGCCTGGCCGAACTCGAAGCGGATCTTCTGGGCCGAGACCTGGACCTCGACCGGGCCGTTTCCGTCGTCCAGCAGGCGGCGGACCTGATCAATGGTCTTGCGCGGCACGATGACGCCGGGACCGCCCGCCGCGCCTTCCGGCGCCGGGGTCTCGGCCAGGGCCAGACGGTGACCGTCAGTGGCCACGGCGCGCAGCAGCGGCACGCCGCCCTCCGCCACCGTGTGCAGATAGAGGCCGTTCAGATAATAGCGGGTCTCTTCGGTCGAGACGGCGAAGCGGGTCTTGTCGATCAGACGCGCCAGGTCTTCCTTGGGCAGGGAATAGCGCGCGCCCGTGGATTCCGTCGACATGATCGGGAAGTCGCCGGCCGGCAGGACCGGCAGGTTGAACTTGGACCGACCCGCCGAGATCACCAGGCGCGGATCGTCGCCCGAATAGGTCAGTGAGACCTCGGCGCCGTCCGGCAGCTTCTTGACGATTTCGTACAGGGTGTGGGCCGAGGCCGTGATCTGGCCCTCGACGTTCACCTGGGCCTCGGCCTCGTCCACCATCTCCATGTCGAGATCGGTGGCGGCGAAGGCCAGCCGGTCGCGTCCGGCGCTCAACAGCACGTTCGACAGAATCGGAATGGTGTTGCGGCGCTCGACCACGCTCTGAACGTGCCCGAGGGCTTTCAGGAGCGCGGAACGTTCGATGGTCAGCTGCATGTGGTCTCGCCCGGGCCGCGACGCCTTCATCAGCGTCGCCGTAAGGATGGTCGGGAACACTAGCGCATTGAGCGGCGGGGGCAACGGGGGGCCGACATCCTGCGACGTCTGCCCCCGCTATCCACAGGCTAACCGTGGACGAAACCTTATCCGCGCAGCTTGCGGGTCAGGGCTTCCACGTCGCGTGCGATCTGCTCTTCCTTCGGCATCAGCTCTTCGATCTTGCGCACGCCGTGCAGGACGGTCGTGTGATCGCGCCCGCCGAAGCGACGGCCGATGTCGGGATAGGACCGGGTCGTATGCTGCTTGCACAGGTACATGGCGATCTGGCGCGGGCGGGCGATGGCGCGGGTGCGGCGCTCGCTCAGCAGATCGGCCTGCTTCAGGTTGAAGTGGTCGGCGACCGTCTTCTGGATCTCATCCACGGTGATGCGGCGCTCGGGTCCGCCGCGCAGGGCGACGCCCAGCAGGCTCTGCGCCTCGTCCACGCCCAGGGTCGACAGACGGGCGCCGGCGACGGCGGCCAGGGTGTTCACGGCGCCTTCCAGCTCACGCATCGAGCCCGGCGTGCGGTCCACCAGATGTTCCAGCACGTCGGTGCGGGCCTGGCCCGAGACCACGCCCAGCTTGGCCAGGGCGTTCAGAC
The DNA here is from genome assembly GCF_013386595.1 of Brevundimonas sp. P7753. Lineage (NCBI taxonomy): Bacteria > Pseudomonadati > Pseudomonadota > Alphaproteobacteria > Caulobacterales > Caulobacteraceae > Brevundimonas > Brevundimonas sp. P7753. The sequence goes on from NZ_JACARP010000125.1 coordinate 3,235, forward strand.
GCGACTGGGCCACGGCGATCTTCAGAGTGCGGTCGGCGGCTTCGACCGGGCAGGTCAGGCCGGCGGCCAGGTGGCTGCGCAGACGCGGCTCGACGTCGGTCAGGGCGGTCGGGGCGCGGTCGGCCGACAGGACGATGCGTTTGCCGTCCTCAATCAGCGAGGTCAGGGTGTTGAGCAGTTCTTCCTGGGTGCTCGTCTTGCCGCCGACGAACTGGACGTCGTCCAGCAGCAGCATGTCGGCCGAGCGCAGACTCTCCTTGAAGGCCGCGGTCGAGCGGTCCTGCATGGCGCGCACGAAGGTCGAGAGGAAGCGCTCGGCGGTCAGATAGACCACCTTGGCGTCCGGGCGCAGACGCTGCGCCTCCCAGGCGATGGCGTTCAACAGGTGGGTCTTGCCGTAGCCGTAGGGGCCGCAGAAGAAGACCGGGTTGAAGTGGCCGTCGGCCCAGCTGGCCACCTGCTTGGCGATGGCGAAGGCGAAGGCGTTGCCCTGGCCTTCGACGAAGCTGTCGAACGTCAGACGCTCTTGCAGGCCGGCGGCGCGCACGGCGCGGGCGCCGTCGGTCGAGGGGGCGAAGGCGGAGGCGCTGATGGCCGAGGCCGGAACCGAAGGCGCGACCACGCCGCCGACCGAGGCCAGGCGCGGGGCCTCGCCGGCGGGGAAGGCGGTGGCCGGGGCGGGCGAGCCCACCTCGGCGCGGCAACGGACGTCCAGACGGCGCGACAGGCCGTCCAGGCCCAGCCACAGCTCGTTCATGCGACGCAGGGCGTTCTTGCGCACCCAGTCCCGCGCATAGGCGGTCGGCGTCACCAGGATCAGATTGCCCGAAGCGTCCAGCCGCACGGCCGACGGCGCGATGTAGCTGCTGAACGGCCCGTCGCCGATCTCGGTCTTCAGGCGGCCCGCCGCCTCAGTCCAGATACGGTCCGGATCCGTCATGCCCGTCATCGCGCCCCCCAAATTCGTCAAAACACACCCGCCAAGAGTTAGAACCACCGAACCAACACACAACGAAGGCGACCGCCGGGACGACTTCTCCGGTCCCGAAAAGCCGAGGCTTCGCAGGTGGGGTCATACTCACGGACAGACGTCTCCCGCCGGCGGAAACCATTGATTTCCCCCGTCTTCATCCAGATTGGGATGGAAGTGCGTTACAGGCCAAAACTTACCCGCCGCACGCCGGAGATCAACGCTGATTCGAGTCGAGATTCGCACTTAAATTGTTTGACTCCGGCAAACCTCGGCAGTGCTTGGGAAAACGGCTATTTCGCCCCAATTCCGAACGCCGGATTCTGTCGGAGACTTAGCGCCAGACAGCAAGACGGCGAGGGAGCTTGCGCTTCCTCGCCGTTGAAATCGCTAGATTATCTTGCGACAACCCTGTTACGGGTCGTCCGAACGCCTCAGATGACGTCGTTTGACAAGGGCGTGAAAGCCCGTCCGCGACGCCGTCTAAATCAGGCGGCCGACAGCTTCTTCAGCTGGGCGGCCAGGCGCGAAACCTTGCGCGAGCCGGTGTTCTTGTGAACCACGCCCTTGGACACGGCGCGCATCAGTTCCGACTGAGCCGTGATGAAGGCGGCCTTGGCGGCGGCGGCGTCGCCGCCCGTCAGGGCTTCCTGGAACTTACGCAGGTAAGTACGGACGCGGGTGCGGCGGGCCTTGTTTACTTCGGTCCGCGCTTCGATCTTGCGGATCGCCTTGCGGGCGCCTGCATTGTTGGCCATCGGGTAAAACCTTCGAACGAAAACGCCGCGAACCCACGTCCACGGCGAGGAAATCTCAAGAGCGGGCGGCTATAGCGGAAAGGCTCCGGCCGGTCAACGCGACCCGGCCGGAATTGAATCACAGCCTGGGTTTCAGCGCCCCCTGAAGACGGGTTTGCGCTTCTCGACGAAGGCGGCCATCCCCTCCTTCTGATCCTCGAAGGCGAACAGGGAGTGGAACAGTCGGCGCTCGAACACCACCCCTTGCGTCAGGGTGGTCTCGAAGGCGGCGTTGACGAGCTCCTTGTTGGCCATGACCGCCAGGATCGACTGGCCGGCGATCTTGGCCGCCGCCGCCCGCGCCTCGTCCAGCAGGGCGTCGGACGCCACCACGCGCGAAACCAAGCCGGCCCGCTCGGCCTCGGCGGCGTCCATCATCCGCCCGGTCAGGCACATGTCCATCGCCTTGGCCTTGCCCACGGCGCGGGTCAGGCGCTGCGAGCCGCCGATGCCGGGGGCCACGCCCAGGTTGATCTCGGGCTGGCCGAACTTGGCCGTCTCCGAGGCGATGATGAAGTCGCACAGCATGGCCAGTTCGCAGCCGCCGCCCAGGGCATAGCCCGACACCGCCGCGATGATCGGCTTGCGGAAGCCAGCCACCCGGTCATGGGCGCGGGCGAAGAAGTTGCCGCGGTACATGTCGGCATAGGCCTGGTCCGCCATCTCCTTGATGTCGGCGCCGGCGGCGAAGGCCTTCACCGAGCCCGTCAGGACGATGCAGCGCACGCTGTCATCGTCGGCCACGCTCTCCAGGAAGTCGCCGAGCTCGCCGGTCAGGGTGGTGTTCAGCGCGTTCAGCGCCTCGGGCCGGTTCAGGGTGACGACCGCATAGCCGTCCGCGTGGCGTTCGATCAGCAGGGTGGAATAGGCGTCGGCCATCAGGCGCTCCTCTATATCTTTCGAGGCAGGTCTAGCGCCTCAGCCCGCCCACTGGAACACCCGCGCCCTAACCCTTCTGGCAGACCGGACAGAAGAAGGTCGAACGCCCGCCCTGCACCACCCGCGCCACCACGCTGGAACAGCCTTCGGTCCGGCACGGCTCGCCCTCGCGGCCATAGACGTCGAAGCGATGCTGGAAATAGCCCTGCCCGCCCTCGACATTGGCGAAGTCCTTCAGCGTCGATCCCCCCGCCGTGATGGCGTCGGCCAGGACATTCCTCACCTCGGTCGCCAGCCGCTCCAGCCGCTCCAGCCGGGGCCGGCTGACCCTGCCCGCCGGCGTCAACGGCGAGATGCGGGCGCGGTACAGCGCCTCGCACACATAGATATTGCCCAGCCCCGCCACATTCCTCTGGTCCAGCAGGCTGACCTTGATGTTCTGCGCCTTGCCGGCGAAGACCTCGCCCAGATGGGCGGCGGAAAAGCCGTTGCCCAGGGGCTCCGGCCCCAGACCCGCAAACCAGACGTGACCCTCCAGTCCTTCAGTCGGGATCAGCCCCATGAAGCCGAACCGCCGCGCGTCGGCATAGCCCAGCCGCGTCAGCACCCCGCCCCGCTCGGCGGTCAGGCTCATGTGCTCGTGCTTGCCCGCGACCGGCGCGTCGGTCTCGAAACGTCCCGGCGCCACGCCCTCCAGGGTGAAGCGTCCGGTCATGCCCAGATGCGTCACCCAGGTCTCGCCGGTCGACAACGGGAACAGCAGATACTTGGCTCGTCGATCCAGCCGCAGCACCGTCGCCCCGTCCAGCCGCTCGACGAAGCGCTCGGGAAAGGGAAAGCGCAGGTCCGGCCGGTTCTGACGCGCCGCCGTCAGCCGCGCCCCCTCCAGCACCGGCTCCAGACCCCGCCGCACGGTTTCAACTTCAGGCAATTCAGGCATGACGAACATCTAGCCCCTCTCACCTTGCGGGAGAAGGAAGATGACGGCGCGCCTTCAATCCTCCGCCCCCCGTTGTCACAGCGCCGCTTTCCGGCTTACCTCCGGCGCGACACACGGAAAGAGCCCCGCATGACAGACAGTCCTCCCAGCACCGGCAAACGCATCGAGCTGACCATCCGCGCCCTGATCCTGGGCTGCTTGCTGGCGGCGGTGTTTACGGCGGCCAACACCTATCTGGGCCTGAAGGTCGGCCTGACCTTCGCCTCGGCCATTCCGGCGGCGGTCATCTCCATGGCCCTGCTGCGCGCCTTCAAGGGCTCGACCATCTGGGAGAACATGACGGTTCAGACTGTCGCCTCGGTCGGCGGCGCCATGAGCTCGATCATCTTCGTCCTGCCCGGCCTGGTCATGATCGGCTGGTGGATGAACTTCCCCTTCTGGGAGTCGGTGATGATCTGCATCCTCGGCGGCGTCCTGGGGGTGACCTTCTCCATCCCGCTGCGCCGGACCCTGGTGGTGCAGGGCGGTCTTCCCTACCCCGAGGGCGTCGCCGCCGCCGAGGTTCTGAAGGTCGGCTCGCCCGGCGCCGATGAATCCGAAAGCGCCGTGCGCGAGAACCGCTCGGGTCTGGTCGTCGTGGTCGGCAGCGCCATCGCCTCCGCCTTCTTCGCCTTCCTGGCCTCGGCCCGCGTCTTCGCCGCCGAAACCACCGCCTTCCTGCGCCTGCCCGCCGCGCTCGGCGGCGGCGCCACCGGCGTCGGCTTCTCGATGCAGTTCGCCCTTCTGGGCGCCGGCCACCTGATCGGTCTGGCCGTCGGCCTGACCCAGTTGTTCGGCCTGGTCCTGGCCTGGCTGATCTTCGTCCCCATCCTGACCTCGCCCGAGTTCGTGGCCTGGGCCGCGGCCCACGGCGTGCCCTCCATCGCCGCCTCGCTTCCGGCCGGAGCCCCGGCTGAAGAACTGGCCATGACGGTCTGGGCCAAGGAAGTCCGCTTCATCGGCGCCGGCGTCATCGGCGTCGCCGCCCTGTGGACCCTGTTCAAGCTGGCCAAGCCCCTGGTCGCCGGTCTCGTCTCGGCCCTGGCCGCGCAGAGCAAGCGCGCCCACGGCGAGGTTCTGGACCGCACCGAGCAGGACATCCCGATCAAGATCGTCGGCCTGCTGTCCGTCGCCGCCCTGGTCGGCATCGGCGTCCTGCTGGCCCTGTTCACCCAGGGCACGACCCTGGCCGCCTCCGCCCCCATCCTGGTCATCGGCGGGCTGATCTATGTCGTGGTCATCGGCTTCGCCGTGGCCGCCATCTGCGGCTACATGGCCGGCCTGATCGGCTCGTCCAACAGCCCGGTTTCCGGCGTCGGCATCCTGGCCATCGTCATCGCCTCCCTGCTGATGCTGGCTGTCATGGCCATCGCCAAGGTGCCGGCGGACCCGTCGATCATCGCCTTCGCCCTGATCGTCACCTCCATCGTCTTCGCCGTCGCCGTCATCTCCAACGACAACCTGCAGGACCTGAAGACCGGCCAGCTGGTCGAGGCCACGCCATGGCGTCAGCAGACGGCCCTGCTGGTCGGCGTCGTCGCCGGCGCCCTGGTCATCCCCTTCGTTCTGGACATGATGAACCAGGCCTTCGGCTTCGAAGGCGGCCCGCCCGCCATCGTCGAAGGCGCCCAGACCCTGGCCGCGCCGCAGGCCACCCTGATCTCGGCCCTGGCCAAGGGCGTCATCAGCGGCGAGCTGCGCTGGGACCTGATCGGTATCGGCGCCCTGGTCGGCGTCGGCGTCATCATCCTCGACATCGTCCTGCGCGGCGCGACGAAGGACAAGGTCAAGCTGCCGCCTCTGGCCGCCGGCATCGGCGTCTATCTGCCGGCCGCCGTCACCACCATGCTGGTCGTCGGCGCCGTCTGCGGTTGGGTCTATGACAGGTGGATCTCCACGACCCGCTTCGCCGACGTCGGCCGTCGCATGGGCGTGCTGCTCGCCTCGGGCCTGATCGTGGGCGAGAGCCTGTTCGGCGTCTTCACCGCCGCCGTCATCGTCAGCACGAAGAACGAAGCGCCGTTCGCGCTTCTGCCCAAGGACACGATGTGGCCGGCCATGCTGGCGGGCGTCGTCGTCTTCGCCGCCCTGACCTTCGCTCTCTACTCGTGGATCCGCAGCCGCTCGGCCAAGGTCTAAAACCTCTAAAGCGCGGAAGCGAAAACTTCCGCCGCCCTACTGGGCCGCCTTTCGCGGTGGCGCAGCAGATTAAACGGCCGCTCGGGCAGATCGAGCGGCAGACGAACCAGCCGCCCCGCCTCGATCAGAGGCTGGGCGGCCAGTTCCGAAATCGCCGTCACCAGCCCCCCCGCCGCCACCGCTGACAGGATGGCCTCGTTGGACGGCAGGGTCAGAACCGCCCGCAAGCTGCCCGCCACGCCGCGCGGCAAGGCCGCCTCGAACTCGCTCCGCGTGCCCGACCCCTCTTCCCGCAAGGCCCAGTCCAGCGCCTTCAGCTCCGCCGCCGACAGGGCCTCGGCCCGCCCCGCCAGCCCATGCCCCGGCGCCGCCACCACC
>NZ_JACARP010000126.1:0-13240 GCF_013386595.1 Brevundimonas sp. P7753
CGGTCTCGGGCCGTCGCTAGGCGCGCTCTCTCCCCGGAGCGACCTGGGAAACGCCCGCCGGAACCCTCCGGCGGGCGTTTTCTATGATCGGGCCTCATCGATCCAGCGCGCGGCGCGGCCCAGCAGCCGCACGGCGTTCCCATGCAGGCGCTCGCCGATCTCCATTGGCGCCTTGCCGGCGCAAGCCCGCGCGTAACTGCCTTCGAGAATGAGGGCGAGCTTGTAGCAGGCGAAGACCTTGTACCATTGCAGGTTCGACAGGTCGGCGCCGGTCAGCCGGCCGTAGACCTCGACCAGTTCTTCCGCCTCGGGGAAGCCCTCCCAGGGCTCGACGACGATCGTGGTCTGGCTCATGTCCCCGCCCGGGCCGGGCCAGGTCGCCAGCAGCCAGCCGAGATCGACCAGGGGATCGCCGATGGTCGATAGTTCCCAATCGATCACGGCCTCAAGGACCGGGGCGTCCTGGCGGAACAGGACGTTCTTGAGATGAAAGTCGCCGTGCATCAACCCGGGGCGGAAGGTCTCCGGCCGGCGCCGGTCTAGCCAGGCCCCGATGGCGTGAACGTCGGGCAAGCCGTCGGGGCCGGGCCAGTCGGCGAACTCATCGTAGCTTTCAAGCTGCTTCATCCAGCGGCGCGACTGGCGTTCGAGAAAGCCTTCCGGCTTGCCGAAGTCGCCGAGCCCGACCGCTTCGTAATCGACGAGAGCGATGCGCGAGAGGCCCTCGATCACCGACAGGCCCATGGCGCGGCGCGCAGTGGGAGATTCCGCATGGAGCGGCGGCATGCCGACAGCGGCGTTGAACCCGTCCAGCGGCTCCATCAGATAGAAGGCGGCGCCGAGCACCGAGGCGTCAGGGCAGTCAGCGATCAGTCCGGCGTGGGGCACGTCCGATCCTTTCAGGGCTCGCAGGACCCGCGCCTCGCGCCGCATGGTGTCGCTGCCGTCGCGTCGCGGGTTCAGCGGCGGGCGCCGAAGCACGTATTCGCGCCCGTCGCGCCAGAAGCGCAGAAGGACGTTCTGGGAGCCGCCCGTCAGCTGGACGACCTCCGTGATCGGGCCCGCGCCGAGGCCCTGATCGCCCATCCATCCGGCCAGGGCCTCGAGGTCGACGAGCTCCAGTCCGTGCGGACGGTCTATGGTCATGCGATCGCCGCCTTCAGGCCCGCTTCGTCGCCGGCCAGGCCGTATCGGGCCAGGGCGGCCGCGCGACGCGCCGGGACGTGATAGTCGGGGAAGAGGCCCTGGGAATGCTTCCGGCCGCGCAGCAGCTGCTTGGCCAGGGTCACCTTGTGAACATCGGTGGGGCCGTCGGCGAGGCCGACCTGGAAGGAGTCCAGCACCATGGCCGCCAGGGGCGTTTCGTTGGATAGTCCCAGGCAGCCGTGGATGTAGACGGCCCGCGCGGCGATGTCGTGCAGCACCTTGGGCATGGCCGCCTTGACCGCAGAGATGTCGCCCCGGACGCGGTTGTAGTCCTTCTCCCGGTCGATCTTCCAGGCGGTCCGAAGGACGAGAAGACGGAACTGCTCCAGTTCGATCCAGCTGTCGGCGATCTTCTCCTGCACCATCTGCTTGCTGGCGAGCGGTTCACCCCGGCTGATACGCGCCAGGGCGCGGTCGCACAGCATGTCGAAGGCCTGTCGCGCCTTGCCGATCGTGCGCATGGCGTGATGGATGCGTCCGCCGCCGAGGCGAACCTGAGCCACGACAAAGCCGTCGCCCTGGCCGCCCAGCATGTGATCCAGAGGAACAGCGACGTCCGTGAAGCGGAGATAGGCGTGAGCCGGATCGCGATCGCCGTAGCCGACGTTGCGGACGATCTCCAGCCCGGGCGCGTCCTTGGGAATAATGAAGACGGAGAGGCGGCGATGGGGCGGCGCATCGGGATCGGTGACCGCCATGACCAGGAAGAAGCTGGCGTAGCGGGCGTTGGTGGCGAACCATTTCTCGCCGTTGAGGAACCAGTGGTCGTCGCGCTGCTCGGCGCGAGTGGTGAAGGTCGTGGGATCGGCGCCGCCCTGGGGCTCGGTCATCGAGAAGCAGGACACGATGTCATTGGCGAGCAGGGGCTGAAGGTAGCGCGCCTTCTGTTCGTCCGTCCCGTAGACCGCCAGGATCTCGGCGTTGCCGGAGTCCGGCGCCTGGCAGCCGAAGACGGTCGGGGCGAAGACGGATCGACCCAGGATCTCGTTCATCAGGGCGAGCTTGACCTGGCCGTAACCCGGACCGCCCAGCTCGGGGCCGAGGTGGCAGGCCCATAGGCCTCGCGCCTTGACCTGCTGCTGGAGCGGTCGGACGAACCGGCGGTTCAGTGGATTGTCGAGGTCGAAGGGGCTTTGCAGGATCAGATCAAGCGGTTCGATCTCCTCGCGAACGAAGGCGTCGATCCAGGCCAGCTGTTCGGCGAAGTCGGGGTCGGTTTCGAATTCCCAGGCCATGGGCCGTCTCCAGTCAGTTCGGTGTCAGGACAGGGTTCGACCGCCGTCAACGACGATGGTCTCCCCGATGATGTAGGTCGCGAGCGGAGAGGCCAGGAAGAGCGCCGCGCCGGCGATCTCCTCGGGCCGTCCCAACCGCTGCAGCGGAATGCCCCTGAGGCGCTCTTTCAGCCGCTTCGGATCCGCTGTCGTCACTTCGGTCATCTTGGTTGCGATCAGGCCGGGCGCGATCCCGTTGACGCGGATGCCCCGCTCGGCCCAGGCGTCGCCGAGGGTGCGGGTCAGGTGGATCGCGCCCGCCTTGGACGCCGAATAGGCGGGATTGCCCCGCGCAGCGCGAAGGCCGCCCACGGAACTGATCAGGATCAGGCTTCCCTGTCGCGCTTCCAGCGCCGGCGCCAGCTTCTGGGCGCAGGCCATGAGGCTGTTGAGGTTCACCTCCACGACTCGACGGAAGGTCTCCGCCTCGAACTCCCGTCGCCGATACTCCACGGCGCCCTGGGACAGGATCACCACGTCGAGGGCGGGGAAGGGCGGCGTCCAGGCCTCGACCGCCCCGGCCTCCGCCACGTTCAGCGTCGAGAAGGCGAAGGGGGCGAGGGCTTCGGCGGCGTCGCCGTAGTCCGCCTTGCCGGCGCGGGTGCCGGTGACGGCGACCCGGGCGCCCCTGGCGGAGAAGGCCTGGGCGCAGGCCAGGCCTATGCCGCTGGTTCCGCCGATGATCAGGACGGTCTTGTCAGTGAAGTCGAGATCCACAGCGGTCCTAAAGCGAAAGAATGAAACAGTTGTTTTATTTCACATGGGTGCGCTAGGTCGTCAATCCATGAAAGCTGAGAAAGCAGACATCGCCCGAGAGACGATCAAACGGGCCGCCCAGAGCCTGTTCGCGGCCCGCGGCGTCGACGCCGTGTCCGTCCGCGACATCCTGGCGGCGGCAGGGCAGCGCAATGGCGCGTCGCTGCACTACTACTTCGGGTCCAAGGACGACCTGGTTGCTCAACTGGTGATCGACGGCGCACGCCTGATCGACGAGCGGCGCAACGCCCGGCTGGACGCCCTTGAGGCCGCCGGGGGGCCGCAATCCCTCGACGAGGTGATGGAGGTCCTCATCCTGCCGTCGACCGAGCTCGGCGCCGAAGGCGGAGAGGGCGACTATCTTCGCTTCATCAGCACCTTCAGTCTGCAGAACCGGGCGGAATTCGAGCGCATTGTCGGCGACGGCTGGAACCGGGGTTATCAGCGCTGCCTCGACCATATTCGGCGGCTTTCGCCGGCCCCTCCTGACGTCCTCGAACGGCGACTGGTCTTCCTCAGTCTGGGATTGCGGGCGGTCATGACGGCCCGGGAAGCCGCCCTGGCGACAAGCGCCGCGCACCCCTTCTGGCAGCCGGACGAGACGCTCGCGGATCTCGTGCGGACCCTGGTGGGGGTGGTTTCGCCTGCGGACGCGAATAGGCCCTAGGTCTCGGCTCGGCGCGGAGGGCTGAGGGGTGCGCGTCCGGGGTTGGTGCAAAGCGGTTCGGAATGCAGAACTTTATTCCGGTATCAGATTTTGGATTGCGACCCGGGATATCTCTGACTAGCATCGCGGCGCGGTCATGCCCTGGGGCGGGGCCGGAATCGGCCCGTAGCACCTGCGCGCAGACGTAGGATCAGAGGGCGAGGGAGAGGGAAGACGATGGACGTGAAGACAGGAATTTCATGCGGGGCGCTCGCCTGGGCGCTGATCTCGTTCGCCAGCCCGGCTGCGGCTCAAAGCCGACCGGAGACCGAGACTGTCACCGGACTTGACGAGGTCGTGGTCACCGCGCGTCGCCGCGACGAAGCCCCGATCTCCGTGCCGGTCGCGGTCACCGTGCTTGGAAGCGAACAGCTTCGCGCGCTGGCGGTGGACAGCCTGCAGGACCTTCGCGCCGTCACGCCCGGCATCTCGGTCGGCGAAGTCTCAGGCGGCGTTGGCGGCACCGTGTCCCTGCGCGGGGTCGGAACGACGGCGGGCTCCAATCCTACATTCGAGCAGACCGTCGCCATCAACATCGATGGCGTTCAGTTGTCTCGCGGCGGCGCGGTGCGCGTCGGCCAGATCGACATGGAGAAGATCGAGGTCCTGCGGGGGCCTCAGGCCCTGTTCTTCGGCAAGAACAGCCCGGCGGGCGTGATTTCGATCACCACGGCGGATCCCGGCCGATCATTCGAGGCCCAGGCGCGCGCCGGCTATGAGTTCAACGCCAAGGAGCGCCAGCTCGAAGCCGTTGTGTCGGGACCGATCACCGAAACCCTCGGCGGTCGTCTGGTCGTCTACGGCGCCGACATGGACGGCTGGCGCGACAATATTGCGGGTCAGGCGGCGGAAGCGGCGAATGCGATCCGTCCGGGATCGGTGACGGGGGCGACCTCCGGCGGACCTCAGCAAACCTTCTTCTTCACGCGCGGGACGTTGAAATGGGAGCCGAGCGATCGTTTCGACGCGCGTCTGAAGCTGAGCTACGCGAAGAACGAAGGCATCGGATACAATCAGGCCGGCGGCTTCCAGAGAATCTACTGCCCGAACGGTGCGCCTCAACTGGCGCCGCAGTCGACCGTCCTGAACGGCGGCGTGCCGAACGCCGACCTGGCCAAGGCCCTGTCCGTGGACAACTGCCGTCCGGACGCCACCTACGCCAACGGCAACATCAACCCCGCCTTCCTGGTGAATTCACCCGAAGGCTTTACGGATCCGTCCGGAGCCGGGGACTATAGTCAGCAGCTCCATTCGCTCGAGCTCAACTATCGCCCGTCGGAGTGGCTGAAGCTGACGTCCGTGACCGGCTGGGCGAGAAATGAGGACTTCCGGGTCGACACCTATGCGGTCGCACCATCGGACGCTGCGGCCGTGAACGACTTCAGCGGCAACACGGGATACACCCAGTTCACGCAGGAAGTTCGCGTTTCGTCGGATCTGCCGGGCGCCTTCAACTTCCTGGCCGGAGCCTTCTACGAATCCTCCGAACTGGAGACCTATACGCGCGCGATTGCGGCCGGTTCGCCCCTGTTCCTGCACAACATCGACGGCTCGACCCAATCGGTGTTCGGCCAGGTGCTGTGGGATGTCACCAGCAATATCGAGCTGGCTGGCGGTCTGCGCTGGAGCAAGGAGTCCAAGGATTTCGCCGTCTCGCGGGAGGGCGTGCCTCAGCCGGTGTCGCCAGCCTCGGCTGATTTCGAAAACACCTCGCCTGAAGTGACCCTGACCTGGCGGCCGACCGACCGACTGACCCTCTACGGGGCCTACAAGGAAGGGTTCAAGTCGGGTGGGTTCGCGGCCGCGACCAACACGGGGCCGGCCTTTGTGAACCCGCTGAACGCCATGTACCTGCCGGAATCCGCCCAGGGCTTCGAGGGCGGGGTCAAGGCCCTGCTGTTTGACGGCGCGCTCAGGCTGAACCTGGCGGCCTACGACTACGACTACACCAACCTGCAGGTGAACTCTCTCGACAACGCGAGCGGTATCCCGGTGATCCGGGTCAACAACGCCGGCGCGGCGACGGTCAAGGGCGTTGAAGCCGATTTCACGCTCCGCCTGCGCCAGGTTCCGGGTCTCGTGATCCGAGGCGCAGCCAACTACAACGACGCCAAGTACACTGACTTCCTGGCGACCTGCTATATCGGCCAGACGATCGCCGACGGCTGCAACCTGTTGCTCAATCCGTCGACCGGCCGCTACACGGGTCAGCAACTGGCGGGGGAGCGGCTGGTCAACGCCCCCGAATGGACGGGTTCTCTGGGCGCCGCCTACAGCGGCCCCACGATGATCGAAGGCGTCGACTGGGGCATGAACCTCGATACCCTCTACAAGTCCGAGTACAATCCCCATCCGGAGCTGCATCCGGGCGCCCTGCAGAACGACGTCGCCTTCCTGAACGCGGGCGTGCGCGTGTTCAGTGCGGACCGGGCCTGGGAGGTGGCGCTCATAGGCCGCAACCTTACCGAGGAATTCCGGGTCGATGTCGCCTCCAACGTGCCGCAGACCGGCCTGGCCGCCCGCACGGGCACGGCCTTGGGCGGGGGGCTTGCGGACCTCAGCGGCAACGTGAATCGAGGGCGTGAAATCATGCTTCAGGTCACATTCAGGCCGTTCTGACGGCGAACGGCGGCAAGGAGGCCCGAGATGCGGCTTGTGACATTCGAGGCGGACGGCCGGAAGCGGGCCGGGGCCTTCATCGACGGCGATAGGCGGATCGTCGATCTCGCTGCGGCCCATCAGCAGAGGTTCGGGGTTTATGCCCCTGAACTGGCCGACATGCTGGCGCTGATCGAGGGGGGCGACAACGCCCTCGACAAGGCGGCGGAAGCGGTCAGGGACGCGACCTCTGAAGCCGTAGTCGCGCGGTCCGACGTCATCCTGAAGGCGCCGATCCATCCGCCGCCCCAGATGCGCGATTGCAGCTCCTTCGAGCTGCACCTGCGTCAATGCTATTCGGCGGCGCGGGCCATGCGGGCTCGGGCCAAGGGGGTCGACGTCGTCGAGGACACCGGTCCGACGGATGCGGAGCAACGAATCCTCGACCTTTTTGCTCGACAGCCCATCTACTACAAGGCCAACCGTTTCTCGGTGATCGGGAGCGAGGAGACGGTGATCTGGCCGTTCTATTCCCGGACCATGGACTTCGAACTCGAGTACGGCTGCTACCTCAAGAAGGCGGCCAAGGACGTGCCGGTCGAGAAGGCTCGCGACTACATCTTCGGCTACACCATCTACAACGATTTCAGCGCTCGCGACGCTCAGGCGACCGAGATGATCGGACAGCTGGGTCCGGCCAAGGGCAAGGACTTCGACACCGGCAACGCCATGGGGCCTTGCATCGTCACGGCCGACGAGATGCCCGATCCCTATGCCCTGACCATGATCGCGCGCGTCAATGGCGAGGAATGGGGCAGGGGCCATTCGAGCGCCATGCACTGGAAATTCGAAGACTTGATCGCGTTCATCTCGCGCTCTGAAACCCTCTATCCAGGCGAGTTTCTGGGGTCGGGAACCGTCGGCAACGGCTGCGGTCTGGAGGCGCAGCGCTTCCTGAAGTCCGGCGATGAAGTCGAGCTGGAGGTCGAGGGCATCGGCGTGCTGCGCAACCGCATCCTCAAGCCGGTCTAAAACAGACAAGACAGGGCGTCGCCCTCCGATCCCGAGGCCGCGCGTCAGGGGGGGAGGGCGCGCGGCTGGCCCTCGACGCCGTCCGATTGGACGACCTGCGACGACGATGTGCGTTTGCGTTCTGAAATTTCCAGAATAGCGTTCTCAACAGAGAATTTCATTTGCTGGAGCGGATCGTTTCCCGCTAGAACAGAAGCATTGAAGGCGACGGCTTGTCCGTTGCGCACGGGGCGGCCCAGCTTTGCGGGCCCCATCCAGGCCGGCTCCCCGGGCGCCTGGACGACGAGCCCGTTCAGAACAGAAGGTAGAGATTGATGGCCAAGGTTGCAGTGGTGGGGGCCGGCCTCATGGGCGTCGGCATCGCCCATGCGTTCGCTTCGGCGGGACACGACGTCCGGCTGGTCGATGTTTCGTCCGAACAGTTAGCCAAGGCTGCAAAGACCGTTGCAGGCATCCTCGCCGACGGGGTTCGGCTTGGAAAGACGGATGAGGCGGCGGCGACAGCGGCTCTGGCCCGGTTTGCGACGTCGGAAAGTCTGACCGACAGCGCCATGGGCGCCGACCTTCTGGTTGAGACCGTGTCGGAAAATCTGGCGATCAAGACGGAGGTGGTCCGCAAGGCAGAGGCCGTCATGGCGCCGACCGGCCTGATTGCAACCAATACCTCCGCCTTGAGCGTGACCGAGATCGCCGCCGCCTGCCAGGACCCGTCGCGGGTCATCGGCATGCATTTCTTCAACCCGGTCCAGAAGATGAAGCTGGTCGAGCTGGTGCGGGGCCTGGCCACCACGGATGCGGCCGTCGCCCGGTGCCGCGACTATGTGGCCCAGTTGGGCAAGACGGCGATCGTCGTCAACGAGACGCCTGGCCTGACCACGAGCCGCATGTCGGCCATGGCCGGCAATGAAGCGATGTGGATGCTGCAGGAAGGCGCGGCCACCGCAGAGGACATCGATACGGCGCTGCGCCTGGGCTTCAACCACCCGATGGGCCCCCTCGAGCTGGGCGACCTCACCGGCTGGGACACGCGCCTGTCGGTCCTGCACTATCTGCATTCCACCCTGGGCGACAAGTTCCGGCCATGTCCGCTGATCATCAAGATGGTCAAGGCGGGGCGCTATGGCCGCAAGGTCGGCTGGGGCGTGTACCGGTACGAAAACGGCCTTCGCGTGCCCGGATCCGGCCTGCGCGGGAGCCAGCTGTGAATCCTGTCTATGTCGTCGCGGCGGTCCGCACCCCCATCGGAAAGTTTCGGGGCGCGCTTGCGGGCGTGAGGGCGGACCAGCTCGGCGCCCATGCGCTGAACGAACTGGTCGCGCGCGCCGGCGTCGGCCCCGAGGCGATCGACGACGTCATCTTCGGCTGCGTGACCCAGATCGGAGAACAGTCGGCCAATATCGCCCGCACCTCCCTGCTCGGCGCCGGCTGGCCGGAGACGATTCCGGCCATGACGGTGGATCGCAAATGCGGCTCTTCGGAAGCCGCGATTCATATCGGGGCGGCCCAGATCGCGGCGGGCATGAGCGATCTCGTGGTCGCGGGCGGGGCGGAAGCCATGTCGCGCGTGCCGATGGGCTCCAACCGGGCCATCCACGGCGAAGCCTTCGGCTGGCAGGTCTCGGACCGCTACGAGCTGACGTCCCAGGGCGAGGCCGCCGAGCGCATCGCCGACAAGTACGGCTTCGACCGCGACGCCCTCGACGACTTCGCCGCAGAGAGCCACCGACGCGCCGCCGCGGCCAGCGACGCCGGCTATTTCCGCGCCGAGACCGTCGCCGTCCCGGTCGCCGATCTTTGCGAGAAGGACTGGGACGGGCTGCGCGACAGTCTTGAGGCCGACCAGACCATTCGTCGCGACACCAGTCGTGAAAAGCTCTCGACGCTGAAGACCAGCTTTCGCGAGAACGGCCGCATCACCGCCGGAAACGCCTCCCAGATTTCAGATGGTGCGGCTGTGGTCCTGCTCGCGTCCGAAGCGGCGGTGCGGCGTTTCAACCTGACCCCGCTGGCGCGTATCCGCGCGACCGCCGTGGTGGGGGCTGACCCGACCCTGATGCTCGAAGGGCCGATCGCCGCCAGCCGCAAGGCGGCCGCCATCGCGGGGCTGTCGTTTGACGATATCGCCCTGTTCGAGGTCAATGAGGCCTTCGCCAGCGTGCCGATGATGTGGATGCAGGCGACCGGGGTGGGGGCCGACCGGCTGAACGTCAACGGCGGCGCCATCGCCCTGGGCCATCCGCTCGGGGCCACGGGCGCCCGTCTCGCGACGAGCCTGATCCATGAACTGGGACGTCGCGGCGAGACCTACGGCCTTCAGGCGATCTGCTGCGCCGGCGGACTGGCTACGGCGACCCTCTACGAAAACCTCATGCCCCGGCCGGCGGCCTGAACCCGGAGGACTCGTCCATGTCCCGGCTCACCTTCTACTATGCCCCGACGAGCTGTTCGCTGGCCTCTCATATCGCGCTCGAGGAGTCCGGCCTGGCTTTCGAGGCGAGCCGCATCCGGCTGCATGACGCGGACTCCGTCGTCGCCTGGCGACAGACGAACCCGTCGGGTTCCGTTCCGGCCCTGATGTCCGACGGACGTCTGCTGACCGAAAACGTCGCCATCCTGGACTATGTGGCGCGTTCCGCGCCGGCCGCAGGCCTGTCGCCGGACGACGCCTTTGATCAGGCGAGGATGCTGTCCCTGACCGCCTGGTTCGCCAGCACCGTGCACATCACCGGGCGAATGGCGCGCGCCCCCTTCCGGTTCACGCCGGACGAGACGACCTATCCGGCCCTGAAGACCGAAGGCCGGATCCGGTTCGAGGCCAATCTCCACAAGATCGACGCCCTCCTGGCCGATCGAGACTGGCTGATCGGCGACCGGATGTCGGTCGCTGACGCCTACGCCCTGGTCTTCTACGCCTGGGGCGTCGCGGGAGAGCATCCGGTCGCCGGGCTCAAGCACTATTCCGCCCTGGCGCGCCGCATGGCCGCTCGACCGGGCGTTCAGCGCGCCATGGCGCGCGAGAAGACCCCGCCTTTTCCTGTCTGACCCCGGAGACCCGCCATGCGCCGCACCGCTATCGTCACCGGAGCGTCCGGCGCCCTGGGGCGCGCCCTCGTGGCGCGGCTCAAGGCCGCCGATATCCTTGTCGCCGCCGTGGACGCGTCGCCGTCTTTCGAGATCGAGGCGGATCTGGTGCTGCCAGGCGTCGATCTCGCCGATGCGGCCTCGGCGGAGGCGGCCATCGAGGCGGTGGTCGCCGCTTTCGGAGCGGTCGACGGGCTGGCCAATATCGCCGGGGGATTCGTCTGGCAGCCCGTGGTCGGCAGCGAGGCGGAGACCTGGGACCGGATGTACCGCACCAACCTGCTCACGGCCGCGCTCGTCAGCCGGGCGGCGGTGCCGCATCTGTTGAAGCAGGGCGGCGCGATCGTGAACGTCGGCGCGGCGGCGGCGGCCGATCCGGCGACGGGCATGGCGCCCTATGCGGCCTCCAAGGCGGGCGTGATGGCGTTGACGCGCAGTCTCGCCAATGAACTGCGCGGGCAAGGGGTGCGCGTCAACGCGGTCCTGCCGACCATTCTGGATACGCCGGCGAACCGTCGGGACATGCCGGACGTCGATCCCGCCGGATGGGTCCGGCCGGAGCACGCCGCCGAGACCATCGTCTTCCTGTTGTCGGACGCCGCCATGGCGGTCAACGGCGCAGGCCTCACGCTCGCAGCCTCCTGAGGCGATTCAGCGCCTCGCCGTCCGGGCGCCTGTGTGCGCCCGCCGCTCTCACCTCTGACGGCTAGGCGGCTTCTGGCGGAGACGCTTCGACGGCGCGCATCCTGGCGCGCCTGATCTGGATCTCCCGGTTCGTGATGTAGAGGGTCGAGGCCACGATCACGCCCGCCCCCAGATAGGTGTAGGCGTCCGGCAGTTCGCCGAACACGACCAATCCCGCGATGATCGACAAGACCAGTCTCGCATAGTCGATGGGGGCCAGGACGGCCGCCTCGCCGACCGCCATCCCCTTGATGAACAAGACCTGGTTGGCGGCGCTGAGCAGGCCGATCAGGAACAGGGGGATCAGGTCGCCGACACTGGGCCAGCGCCAGTCGGCCAGGGCGAACGGCAGACACAGGATCTCCCCGATAATGCTCGACCAGACCAGGATGGAGCTCGCGGACAGATCTTTTGTAAGGGACTTCACGCCTGTGATCGTGCCGGCCAGGCAAAGGGCCGAGACGAGGGCCGCGACATGCGGCCAGCCAAGCGTGACCCCCGCGCCCCAGGGACGCATGATGATCAGGACGCCGACAAAGCCGACCGCCACCGCCGCGATGCGGCTGGGGCCGATGGTTTCACGAAGGAAGACCGCGGCCAGCAGCACGACCCAGAGCGGGCGCGTGAAGGACAGGGCGTTGGCCTCGGCCATGGGCACGGCCTCGTAGGTGTAGAGCAGCAGGATCATGCCGACGGTCGCGAGCAAGGCGCGTACGAACAAGGGCGGCATCGTCGCCAGCGGCACGAACAGCACCTGCCGCGGGCTGCGCAGCATGAAGGGGACCGCGACGATCAAGGATCCCGTCTGGCGATAGAAGTTCTGGACGTGGGAGGGATAGTCGCCGGCAAGGTGCTTCACCAGGACGGTCATGGTGACAAAGGTTACGCCGGACAGCAGCACCCAGATCGCGCCCTGGGCGTTGGGCGGCAGGCGCGAGAACAGGGTCTTCAAGCCGAAGCGTCCTCATAGCCCTTGAGGACATAGGTCATGCGGCCGCCAGCAAGCATCAGGCCGCTGAACAGATGAAGCTCGACGATCTGTTCTTCGGTGAAATGCGCCCGCAGGTGCTCGTAGATCTCGTCTCCGAGCGAGAAGTAGTCCCCGGCGAACAGTTCTGCAAAGCGCAGGGCGGCCTGTTCGGGCGGGCTGAACCGGGGATCCGACCAGTCGCTGCAAGCGACGATGTCAGCCTCGCTGACGTCGTCTGACTTGCGGGCGATCTGACACACGGGGCAGGTGGTGATCGAGGCGATCTTGAGCCGCACCAGTTCGCGCAACCGTTCGGGCAGCACCCCCCGTTCGTGGATTTCAGCCATCACGCCCAACCAGGCGGTGGCCGCCGCCGGTCGTCTCGCCCAGATCTGGACCGGCAGAGTGTTGGACAGCATCCGCGTCGCCGTCCCCTGGGCGATCGCAGCGCGCAAGGGATCGGGCAGGCTGTCGAGCGGCAGAGGGGCGACGCGGGCCATCGGTCAGTCCCTGTCTTCGCAGAACTCGAAGATCGCGCCGCCGAACTCGGCGGGGTCGACGCGAAGCAGGGCGCCGTCGACTGCCTCGCTGTGCTCGATCCGTTCGAACTTCACGCCCAGGGCGCGCAGGCGCTCCGCCTTGGCGTCCAGACCGTTGACCGAGATGCGGATGTAATGCGGGCCCGGCCCCCAGTTGTGCAGATAGCGTCCCGAAGGGCTGTCCCACTGGGTCGGCTGGATGACGTCCAGCGTCGCGCTGGTCCCCAGGTTGAAGCCGATGCGGGCGACCTTGTAGCCTTCCCCCTTCAGCTGCTCGACAGCGCCGGCGGGCCGGAGGTCCAGGTTGTGGTCGAGACGGCGAAGGACGTCGTCCAGATCACGGACGAGGAAGCCGCGGCCGACCACCCGGACCATGTCGCCGGGCTGGGGGGCG
>NZ_JACARP010000127.1:0-662 GCF_013386595.1 Brevundimonas sp. P7753
CTGATCCTCGCCCGGGCGGATTTCGATACGCACGGCAAGGCGGCGCCTTTCCGGGCGAACGACGAACTGATCGCCCTCGAGCCGGAGGTCTGCCTGACCCTGGTCCATTCGGTGGACCGGGCGCGGGCGGATCAGCGGCCGTTCGGACCGGCGCTCAACTTCGGACAGAAGGCGATGGCGTGCGGGCTGCGGCACATGTCCATCAAGGCGCGCGCCGCCTGACGGATCAGGACCGGGATCAACGACCCGCTCGGCTTCGGCCGGGCGGGTTTTTGTTTGTCATACGGGGCCGTCAGCACCGGGTTCAGCGATGGCCGTAAAGGTGGTTCGCGGGCAGACCCAGTCGACGGCACGCCTGGACCGCCGGGCTGCCGTCCAGACGGATGCGGTCGGCCAGACTCCCGGCGAACCGGACCATCGGTCTCTCCCAAGGGCGCAAGCCTTGATCGGCGCCGAGGTCGAGGCGCCGCCGCAGGTCGGCGGGCACAAGATCGATCGCCGCGCGGACCAGCAGCGATTGTATGGGCTTGAGGGGGGGCGGCGCGATCTCGACCGTGCGCATGATCGTGAGGAACTCCTGCAGCACGGGGGACGGTTCGAGGGCCGGCGTCATCCGGGCGATGAGGGCCGCCATCGCCGCCGCCGAGACGGGGGCCCCCGTC
>NZ_JACARP010000128.1:0-10970 GCF_013386595.1 Brevundimonas sp. P7753
CCCCACCCGGTCGCTTCGCGACCACCCTCCCCGAACGGGGAGGGAGAGGCGGCGGCGCTTGCGCCTCAGGCGGTTTCCGGCGTCCGCGCCAGGCGTTCGGCGCGCTGAGCCAGGGCCGGGGCGCCGTGTTCGCGGGCGGTGGCGGCGGCCTCGACCAGCATCAGCCCCAGACCGCGCGGGGTCTGGCCGGTCCAGCGGGCGCGGGCCAGGGCGATCCGCGCCATGCCGATCTGGTCCGAGGCCCAATCCAGGGGGGTCGCCAGGATCGACGGCCGCACCAGCCGCCGGCGCAGCCCGGTCTCGATCTCCAGCAGGGCCGACAGGTCGCCGACCGAACCGGCGCGGGTGGTTTCCTGGGCGACGCGGCGTTCGTGGGCCAGGGCGCCCAGCACCAGTCCGCCGCCCTCGGTCAGGGCCTCGGCCTGAATCAGGACCAGCAGCGGCAGGGTCTCGCGCTCGGCGCGCAAGACCTGGATGGCGGCCCAGTCCAGCGGGCTGTGGTCGGGGGTGAACTGGTCGGCGGCGGCGTCGAACAGGGCGTGGGCCTGATCGCGGGCGGTGACGTCGTCGGCGATGGCCGCCAGCGCGGCCATGCCGGCGGCGCACAGGGCCAGGGCGCGGGCGCGGCTGAGGGGGCGTTGCTCGGGCGAGGCGGCCTCCACCAGGGCGCGCAGATCGCCGCCGGCCTGATCCAGCAGGCGCGGATCGCGCGCGGCCAGCCCGGCCTCCAGCGCCAGGGCGGCGCGGTCCAGCCGCAGATCATCCTCCAGCGGGCGCTGGCCTCTGAGGCCGTGCAGGGCGGCGTCCATCAGGCTTGAGGCTTCCTGCAACGCCGCGATCTCGCCCGAGATCGAGGCCAGACGCGCCCGCAGACGGGCGTTCAGGGCGGCGACGGCGGCGGCGGTGTCGCTGCGGCGGGCCGCGGGCAGGGCCTTCAGCAGGGTCAGGGCCGCGTCGATCCGTTCGGGTTCGCCGCACAGGTCGAAAGCCAGCATCCCGGTATGGGCCAGTTCCAGCGCCGCGCGGATGGTCTGGTCGTCGTTGCGGGCGTGGCGGGCGGCGTCGCGGGCGGCGGCCTCGGCCTTGTCCAGACTGGCGGCGGCGCCGCAGCGACGGGCGTGTTCGCGCCACAGGGCCGAGGCGCGCAGGGCCGCTTCGTGCGGGCGCTGGCAGGAGACGCGCCCGGCGTCCACCGTCTGTTGCCGGGCTTCGACCTCGACCAGACCCAGGCCGATCAACTCCAGCCAGCCGAGATCGTCGCTGTCGCGCGCCTTCTCGAACAACCGTCGCAGATCTCTGCCGAATTCGAACATCGCTGGCCTTCATCGTCCCGCTTCGGGATCGCGAGGGCGATCCTGGTGACGCACAAGCAAACGCAGCGCCGCGGGATGGGTTCGACTTGAGCATATGCGTGAAATTCGCGCGGTTGGCTTTCCTCCCCATTCCATGGGGAGGGGGACCGCGTAGCGGTGGAGGGGGAGTCGCCGCCCTCCAGTCACTGAGCCTGGTCCTGAGATCGCTGCGCCGCCCCCTCCGTCACGGCGCTTTGCGCCGCGCCACCTCCCCATGGAATGGGGAGGAAAGAGCCATCGTTTTAGCCCAGGCGAGGGGTTTTCTGGCGGCAGCGCGTCAGCACGGCGCGGGCCTCGGCCTCTCCGGCGGACAGGCGTTTGACCGAATCGAGACGGGCGCGCGTCTGGTCGTTCTCGGCGGCGACGGGGTCGCGGCCCGAGGCGGTGGCCGCCTGCATGGCCGCCAGCGACCAGTAGAGGGCGGCGTCATAGAGGGTGCGGCCATAGCGGCTCTCGCCGCCTTCCAGTTCAGACGCCGCCTGGGTCAGCCCAGCGCACCGCACCGCCTCGTCATAGGAGACGAGCCGGGTCGTCTGGGCCTGGCCCAGAACCGCAAGCGCGGTTGTGACGACAGCGATGAACATCTGAAACTCCACGGCGCCCCGACGAGAGTGAACCCGGCGCCGCACCGCCATAGAGAACCACGGTCGTGTGTCGGATGAAAGACGCGTTCATGCAAACTTCAGGTTGCAGTCAATGCGGCGGCTCAGGTCTCGGCGCAGGGGGCACGGCCTGGCCCTGATCGACCAGCCAGCGGACGAAGGCGCGGCGCGCCCGCGACGGCTCGCCCGCGCCGGGAATGGCCGAGACCGCGCCGCCGTCGGCGTGAAAGCCGAACGGCGCCAGCAGCCGCCCGTCCTGCACCGCCTCCGCCGCCAGCGCCCAGGGCAGGACCGCCGCGCCCCAGCCGGCCAGGGCCGCGTCCAGCACGAAATGCAGGTGGGCGACCGGACGTTCGGACGTGGCTGTGGAACGCCGCCCGCTGAGTTCAGCCCAGTCCTTCCAGCCGGTGACGTGGGTGCGCGCCGTCAGTCGCGGCGCGGTCAGCACCGCCGCGCGCGGATCGCCGCCGGCCAGCGAGGGCGCAATCACCGGGCCGACGGCGTTGGCGATGATCCGCTCGGCCTGCAGCGTCTCGATCCGCTCGGGGTCCAGCAGACGCAGCACCACGTCGGCGCCGCGATGACTGACGGCATGGGGCGCCAGTTCCACCAGATGCACCCGGATCTCGGGATGCCGCCGCCCGAAGTCGGCCAGGCGGGGGATCAACCACTTGACCGACAGGCTGGCGTTGACGGCGACGTGCAGGTCCTGGCCTTCGCTGCGGGCACGGGCCACCGCTGCGGCGAGGCCGTCAAACGCAGCCGTCAGATCGGGCAGCAGGTCCCGGCCCGCCCGCGTCAGGCTCAGGGCGTGACGCGGCCCCTCGAACAGCCGCACCCCCATCTGGGCCTCCAGCGCCTTGACCTGTCGGCTGACGGCGCTGTGGGTCACGTTCAGTTCGGCCCCCGCCAGGGTCGCGCTGCCGGTCCGCGCCATGGCCTCGAAGGCGCGCAGGGCGTTCAGCGAGGGCAGGGCGGCGCCGGGTGTGAGGTTTTCGAACATGCCTCTCCCGATAGGTCGCTTTCGCCCCGGCGGCAATGCGGGGATCAGAGCGGCCTATGTCGTCCCATGCCTCTCGTCTGATCGTCCCCGTCCTCGGCTTCGGCCTGATCGTCGCCTTCGCCTCCAGCTACTATCTGCTGGGGGTCCTGGCCGAGCCTCTGGCGGCGGGGACGGGAACCACGCCGTCTCTGGTGTTCGCGGGGCTGTCGGGGGCTTTTCTGATTTCGGCGGTCCTCAGCCCGTTCGGCGGCCGCTGGGTCGACCGGCGCGGCGGACGCGAGGTTCTGGCGGCGGCCTCCGTCGTTTTCGCCCTGGGGCTGGGCGGGCTGGGTCTGGCCCAGGGGCCGGTCAGCGTGGCGGCGTCGATCCTGACGCTGGGGATCGGCATGGGGGTCGGCTTCTACGGCCCGGCCTTCGCGGTTCTGGTCGCCCTCCACGGCGAAGCGGCGAAGAAGCCGATCACGGCGGTGTCCCTGATCGGGGCCTTCGGCGGAGCCCTGGGCTGGCCCGCGACCCTGGCCATGATTGAGTGGGTCGGCTGGCGCGGGGCCTGTTTCGGCTGGGCGGTCCTGCATCTGCTGGTCTGTCTGCCGCTCTACCTGACGATCCTGCCGGACGGTCGTGCCGGTCCGCGTCCCTCGGCGGACAGCGCGCCGGTGCGCTGGGACGGGCGGATGATCCGGCTGGCGGTGCTGTTCGCCGGGGCCTGGTGGATCGCCACGGCCATGAGCGCCCACCTGCCGCGTCTGCTGGGCCGTCTGGGGCTGGAGCCGGCCCAGGCGGCGGGCGCGGCCACGCTTATGGCGGGCGCGGCGGTCGCTGTGCGGCTGCTGGCCTTTCTGACTTCAGGCAAAGGATCGCCCATCGCCGTCTTGCGGCTGGCCACCCTGCTGCATCCGCTCGGGGCGGCGGTCGCCTATCTCGGCGGCAAGGGTCTGGCCGGGGCCGTGGCCCTGGGGCAGGGCGCCGGCAACGGCCTGCTGTCGGTGGCCTCCGGCGTCCTGCCGCTGCACCTGTTCGGCAAGGAGAACTACGCCACGCGTCAGGCCCTGATCCTGACCCCGGCCCGCTTCCTTCAGGCGGCGGCCCCGCTCAGCTACGGCGTCCTGCTGGACCGCTCGGCGGGGCTGGCGCTTCTGGCCTCCAGCCTGGTCTGCGGCCTGATGTTCGCCATGACCTTCGGGCTGGAGCGACGGAGCTAGATCACCGGCTCGACATCGGCGGGCGTCTTCGCTCTGCGCGGTTTGCTCCGGTCGAGCCTGGTCCAGGCGGCGGCCAGCCCCTCGACCGCGCGGTCCAGATCGGCCTCGTGGCGGCTGAAGGGCAGGCGCAGGAAGCGCTCATAGGCGCCGTTGACGCCGAAGCGCACGCCCGGCGCGATCCGCACCCCGTGGTCCGGCGCGGCCAGGGCCAGACGGGTGCTGTCGGCTCGGGGCAGTTCGACCCAGAGCGACAGCCCGCCCTCGGGACGGCGCGTCTTCCAGTCCGGCAGGGCCTCGGCCAGCCGGGCGCGCAGATGGGCCTCCTGCCGCGCGATGGTCCGGCGTCGAGCCTCCAGCGGCGCG
Source organism: Brevundimonas sp. P7753 (assembly GCF_013386595.1). Taxonomy (NCBI): domain Bacteria; kingdom Pseudomonadati; phylum Pseudomonadota; class Alphaproteobacteria; order Caulobacterales; family Caulobacteraceae; genus Brevundimonas; species Brevundimonas sp. P7753. Next base: position 4,523 of record NZ_JACARP010000128.1, read on the forward strand.
GGGTCGCCGCTCAGCAGGACGGCGGCGGCCAGCTGCTCCATGACCGGCACGCCGAGGTCCAGCGACGGGCGGCGGCGGATCACCACATCGATGATGTTGGCGTGGGCGCGCAGCCAGCCGACGCGCAGGCCTCCCCAGTAGGGCTTGCTGGTCGAGCCCAGTCGGACCACGTGCGGGCCGTGATCGACGGGCGGCGGCGGCGGGCGGTCGAACCACAGCTCGCGCAGGGTGTCGTCCAGCACCAGAAGGGCGCCGACGCGGGCCGCGGCGGCGGCCAGGGCGGCCTCGTCGTCCGCCGACAGGACATGGCCGGTCGGGTTCTGGTGGGCCCCGATCAGATAGATCAGTCGCGGCCTGACGCGCGCGATGGCCGCCAGCATCCCGTCCATGTCCCAGCCCTGCGGCGTCATCGAAACGGGCGTCAGGTCCAGCCCCGCCTGCACCAGGGCGTCCAGCGCATGGGGATAGCCGGGGTGCTCGACCACCACGCGGTCGCCGGGCCGCGTCGTCGCCCGCAGCAGGATGGCGAGCGCTCCCAGAGCCCCTGCCGTGACCACGATCTGATCCGCCTGCGTCGCCAGACCCTCGGCGGCGTAGCGGTCGGCGACGACGCGGCGCAGGGCCTCGATCCCCACGGGCTCATAGCCCCGGCCCGGCAGGTGGGCGGGCAGGGCCTCCAGCGCGCGGGCGTAGGCGGCGTGGACCTGTTCGTCGGCGGGCATGGAGGCGGTGGCCATGTCGATGACGCCCGGCGTGTCGTCGCCCTGCATCGGCCCGTCCAGCCGCACCGGCCGCGAGGCGGCGCTGGCGGGCAGGGCGGTGACGCTGCCCGATCCGGTCCGGCTGAGAACAAAGCCCTCGGCCCGCAGGCGGTCCAGTGCGGCGCTGACGGTGATGCGGCTGACGCCTAAAGTCTCGGCCAGCCGCCGCTCGCCCGGCAGGCGCGCGTTCAGCGACAGCCGCCCGTCGAGGATCAGCAGCTTCAACGCCTCGGACAGGCGGCGATAGGCGGGCTCGCCATCGGGCCCGCGCCAGCCGTTGAGCTGGCGCGACAGGGAGGCGGCGTTGACCAGGCTGTCGCGCATAAGGCCATCGTCACGAAAGCGGCTCTATAAAACAAGGCCAATTATCGACTGTATGGCCCCATGTTCATGCGTCGCTTCATCCAGCTTCAACTCGGTCTGCTGCTCTACGGGGCGTCTCTGGCCCTGATGGTCCGGGCCGATCTGGGCCTCAATCCGTGGAGCGTCCTGCATCAGGGCCTGTCGCAGCTGACCGGGCTGAGCCTCGGCATGGTCGTCAACCTGGTCGGGGCTTTGGTGCTGCTGATCTGGATTCCGCTGCGCCAGAAACCGGGCGTGGGCACCCTCTGCAATGTTCTGGTCATCGGCACGGCGGCGGATGTGGCGCTCCTGGCCCTGCCGCCCATCGAGGGGCTGGCGCTGCGGATCGTCTTCCTGACGGCGGCCATCGTGCTGAACGGGGCGGCGACGGCGGCCTATATCGGCGCCGGCCTCGGCCCCGGCCCGCGCGACGGCCTGACCACGGGTCTGGTGCAGATCAGCGGCTGGCGCATCGGCTGGGCGCGCACGGCCATCGAGGTCGCCGTCCTGGCCATCGGCTGGCTGCTGGGCGGCGTGGCCGGGGTCGGCACCGTCCTCTACGCCCTGGCCAACGGCCCCCTGGTCCAGTGGTTCATGGCCCGCTTCGAGATCGCTCCGAAGCGCGCGGTGCGCCCGGCGCCTTCAATCTGAAGCCGGCGCTCTGATCTGATCCAGCAGTGTCCGGGCGCGTTCCACATGCTCGCCGCCATGCGGGTTGTTGGCCACCGGCGCCAGCATGACCGCCGCCTCCTCGCGCTGACCGACCCGCAGCAGGGCGTCGGCGGCCTGGGCGCGGGCGCTCATCACCTGGGGGGCATAGGCGACGGCGAGCCGCCAGGTCTGCAGGTCGTTGTCGTTGGGATAGTTGTCCGCGATCCGCCGGATGCGGGCCAATGCTAGATAGATGCGGTAGTCGGTCGGATCGGCTTGCAGCGCGCGGGCCAGATAGCCTTGCGCCTCCACGTATTTCTGGGCGCGCGTGTCGGGCGCGTCGTCGCCGGCCTTGGTGCGGGCGCGGGCCAGAAGTTGCAGCGCTTCGGGGTCGTCGGGCGCGACGGCCAGGGCCTGCGTCAGCGCGGCCTCGCCCGCCGCAGCGTCGCCCCAGTTCATCTCGGCCCGGCCGAGGGTGACCAGAGCCAGCCGGTCGCCCGGAAAGCGGGCGGCGTCGGTCCGAACCTTTTGCAGCAGGGCTTGAGCGTCGGCGTCGGCCTTGGGGTAGCGGATATTCAGGCTGTCCAGCAGCATCCGGTCGGCGCTGTCGGGCAGGGTCTGGAAGGTCATCGCCGGCTTCATCTCGTCCATGCGCAGTTCGGCGTAGTTCATGGTCCCGTCCAGATAGGCCTTCAGCGCCTTTTCCAGACTGTCGGGCGTGTGTCCGAGATGGGTCTGAAGCGCCTCGACCGGCGGCGTACCCTTCGCCACGGCCGCCAGATAGCCGTCCAGCCCGCGGCGCCGCTCGGCGTCCATGAACATGTAGTGGGTCAGCAGCCAGGACTGGGCGTAGAAGGCGCTGCGCTGACGGCGGTTCTCAAACGTCTGCGGGCGACTGGTCAGCAGTTGCTCCACCGGAATCCAGTCGACGTCATTCAGCGTCCGCAGTCGGCCCGGATTGAAGTAGCCGACCGTAACCTTGGTCGGATTGTCGACCGAGGCGGTCATGAAGAACTCGGCGAAGCCCTCAGTGAGCCAGCCCGGATAGCCGCCAGGAAAGTTCTGGAACATGAAGTGGTGGGCGTATTCGTGGAACAGAATGTCGTCGCCGCCGCGCCGGTTCAGCACGGAATAGACGTCGGTTTCGCTGGCTGAATAGAAGCCGCCGACGCCCTCGCCCAGGTTGGGGTTCACCTGGCGCAGGTCGCTTTGGGTGTAGACCAGATAGACGGGCAGCTTTCGTGCCCCCTGCACCGGGGCCACGCCGAGCTGACGCAGCAGCAGGGCGTCGAACCGTTCCAGTCGCTCGGCGTGGCGGCGCAGGTCGCCCTCCGAGCCTTCGCCATAGACCAGGAAGTTGGCGGTCTCCGCGCGTCGCCACTCGGCCTGGGCCGCCTGGGCCGACAACAGCGCCAGCGCGCCGCCCAGCATCAGGTTTCGCAGCGCCCGCAATGCTCTGCGGCCGGGCGTCGTATGCGGCTGAATCATCATGCGAACCTACCTCTCGGGAAAGAGACTATGGCGCGTTCATGACAACCGCAAAACGGCGATTGGCCGCACAGGGCTCAGGTCAGGGGCGATGCCGTGTCCGAAGACCGCCAGACCCCGGCGTCGGGTCATGAAAGGAAGGCGACCTCTTTCACGCACGAGGTCGTCATGCCTGCACTCACCGACAAGGTCGCCATCATCACCGGGGCCAGCTCCGGCATCGGGGCCGCCGCCGCCCGCCTGTTCGCCCGTGAAGGCGCGGCGGTGGTCGTCACTGCCCGACGCGAGGCCGAGCTGTCGGCCCTGGTCGCGGCCATAGAGGCCGAGGGCGGCCGCGCGGTCGCCGTGCCCGGCGACATCCGCGACGAGGCCTTGGCCGAGCGTCTGGTGCAGACGGCGGTGGAGCGGTTCGGCGGGCTGGACATCGCCCTGAACAACGCCGGGGCCATCGGCGCCAATGAGCCGACGCCCGAGATCGCCCTGGACCGCTGGCGGGACACGCTGGACATCAACCTGACCGCCGCCTTCCTGGGCGCCAAGCATCAGATCCCGGCCCTGCTGGCGCGCGGCGGCGGCTCGCTCATCTTCACCTCGACCTTTGTCGGCCACGCCATCGGCATGCCGGGCATGGCGGCCTATGCGGCGGCCAAGGCGGGGCTGGTCGGCCTGTCGCGGGTCATCGCCGCCGAGTTCGGGGCGCGCGGCGTGCGCAGCAACTGCCTGCTGCCCGGCGGCACGGACACCGATGCGGGGCGCGAGTTCGCCCACACGCCCGAGATCATCGCCTTCGTCGAGGGGATGCACGCCCTGAAGCGGATGGCGTCGCCGGACGAGATCGCCCGCGCCGCCCTGTTCCTGGCGTCCGACGCCTCCAGCTTCATGACCGGAACGGCCATGCTGGTCGACGGCGGGGTGTCGAGCAGCAAGACCTGAGCGTCAGCCCCGTTCCTTGGTCTTGGTGAAGGCGATCTTGGGGAAACGCTCCGAGACGTAGCCGGTTTCCCACGACGACTTGGCCAGGAAGACCGGGGCCTGGTCGATGTCGACGGCCATCTGCGGGCGGTACTTGCCGGCGAAGTCTTCGAGGTCGGCCTTGGTCCCTTCCCCGGCGGGCGCCACCCAACGGGCCTCGGCGTAGGGGCTGGGCTCGAAGATGACGTCCAGGTTGTATTCCTCGCCCAGACGGTCGGCCATGACCTCGAACTGCAGCTGGCCCACGGCGCCGACGATGAAGTCCGAGCCCAGTTCGGGACGGAACAGCTGGGTCACGCCTTCTTCGGCCAGACCCTCCAGCGCCTTCTTCAGGTGCTTGGCCTTCAACGGGTCCTTGACGCGGACGCGTTGCAGGATTTCCGGGGCGAAGTTGGGCAGGCCCGCAAACCGGATCAGGCCGCTTTCCGACAGGCTGTCGCCGACGCGCAGGACGCCGTGGTTGGGGATGCCAATGACGTCGCCGGCATAGGCGTCCTCGGCCAGTTCACGGTCCGAGGCGAAGAACATGATGGGGGCGTTGACGCTCAGTTGCTTGCCGGTGTTCTGCACCTTCAGCTTCATGCCGCGCTTGAAGCTGCCCGAGGCCATGCGGAACATGGCGATGCGGTCGCGGTGGTTGGGGTCCATATTGGCCTGGACCTTGAAGACGAAGCCGGTGACTTCGGCCTGGCCCGGCTCGACCTCGATCTCGACCGGCGCCGGGGCGTTGCGGGTCTCGGGCGGGGCTTCCTTGCGGGCCGGCATGACCTTGGGCGGCGGAGCCCACTCGCCGATGGCCGCTAGCAGTTCGTCGATGCCGAAGTGGCGCAGCGCTGAACCCCACAGCACGGGCGTCATATGGCCTTCCAGGAAGGACTGACGGTTGAAGGTCGGATAGCCGGCCTCGATCAGCTCCTGCGTCTCCATCAGGGCCTCGTGCTCGCCGGCCTCGAAGTATTGGGCGGCCTCGGCCAGGGGCAGGGCCGCGGGGTGGGGGACGTCCTCTTTCGAGCCGGCAGGCTTCTTCGTATAGGGCTGGAACTTGCCGGTGCCCATTTCGACCATGCCGCGCAGGCGGTTGCCGCTCTCGGCCGGCCACCAGATCGGAGCGGGGTCCAGCTGAAGCCGCGAGGCGATCTCGTCCAGCAGGGCCATCGGGTCCTGGGCTTCGCGGTCCAGCTTGTTGATGAAGGTGATGATCGGGATGTCCCGAAGACGACACACCTCGAACAGCTTCAGCGTCTGCGGCTCGATGCCCTTGGCGGCGTCCAGCACCATGATGGCGCAGTCGGCGGCGGTCAGGGTGCGATAGGTGTCTTCCGAGAAGTCTTCGTGGCCCGGCGTGTCCAGCAGGTTGAACATCTTGGCCACGCCGTCGGACGTGGTGTGCTCGAACGTCATGACCGAGGCCGAGACCGAGATGCCGCGCTCTTTCTCGATCTTCATCCAGTCGGATTGCGTCCGCCGGTTCTCGCCGCGCGCCCGCACGGCGCCCGCCGCGCGAATGGCCCCGCCGGCCAGCAGGATATGCTCGGTCAGGGTCGTCTTGCCCGCATCCGGGTGAGCGATGATGGCGAAGGTCCGGCGGCGACCGGCCTCTTCGGCGAGCGTGAGTTTCGACATGGGGCGGCAGGTAGCGCGGGCGGGCTCAAAAGTCGATTGTCACGATGCCGTGAAAGACCCTTCGCGAAGCGGGGCTTTTAGGGGCATGCTCGTTTCTGTGAGACGCCGGTCCATGAGATCGACGCCGCAAGGGAAAGGAAACGACATGGCTTTGGTGCATCCGGGCAAGGTCCCGCCCGTCCGCAATCAGCGTGAAATCCATCCGGCCCTCTGCCTCGCGGCGGGGTTCGGCGTCATCTGCCTGGGGGCGACGGCGGTGCATCTGCTGTTCAGTCTGATCTAGCCGCGCGGAAAAGCGCGGCGGCGTCAGGCCGCCAGGCGGCCCCAGACCGCCTTGTCGGCGGCGACGGCGCTGAGGCGGCCGTGGGCGGCGCGCGATTGCAGCTGGCGCATGATCATCTCGGGCAGGGCGCAGAAACGCGGCTCGACCAGTTCGGGCGCGCAACCGGCGTCGGGCGCGGCGAACAGGGCGGCGTTGACGCCCTCGGTCTTGTGCGCGATCAGCCAGGCCAGACGCCGGGCGCGGGCCGGATCGTTCCGGTGCAGCAGGGGGTCTTCGGCGAACATGTCGCAGCCCATTTCCAGCACATAGTCGAAGTCCAGCTTCTCGA
>NZ_JACARP010000013.1:0-17288 GCF_013386595.1 Brevundimonas sp. P7753
TGTACTAGAGACACCGACCCTCCAGCCGCCCGCGCCTAAAAGCACACCTTAGCGTCCACACCCCCATCCCCGGCCCTTCCCCCCTCGAGGGGGAAGGGAGAGAACAAGACGCTCAAGCCCCCACGAAACTCGCCCGCGACGGACACAGGTCCGCAATCACGCAGGCGCCGCACTTGGGCCGCTGCGCCAGGCAGGTGTAGCGCCCATGCAGGATCAGCCAGTGGTGCGCCTTGGGCAGCCAGGCCTCGGGCACGACCTTGTGCAACTGGGTCTCCACCTTGTCCGGCGTCGCGGCGTTGGCCAGCCCCAGCCGGTGCGAGACGCGAAAGACGTGTGTGTCCACCGCAATGGCCGGCTCGATGCCCAGTTCGTTCAGCACCACGCTGGCGGTCTTGCGGCCCACGCCGGGCAGGGCCTGAAGATCGGTCCGGTTCAGCGGGACCTCACCGCCGTGCTGTTCGACCAGCATCCGCGCCGCCGCGATGACGTTCCGCGCCTTGGTGCGATAGAGGCCGATGGAGGAAATCAGCGGGATCAGCCCCTCCTCGCCCAGGGCCAGCATCTTCTGCGGCGTGTCGGCCACGGCGAAGAGGGCCTTGGTCGCCTTGTTGACCCCCACGTCGGTCGCCTGGGCCGACAGGGCCACGGCCACCACCAGGGTGTAGGGATTGACGAAATCCAGCTCGGTCTTGGGGTCCGGCATGACCCCCGACAGGCGCACGAAGATTTCCTCGACCCGATCCTCGCCCGGCGGCCAGCCGATCACGGCCCCGACCGGCGCCTTTTTCGGCGCGCGCGACCGCTTGCCCGGCGGCGGGCTGAGGGCGGCGCGGACGGCCTTGGAAGGGGGACGCTGGCGAACGGTCATGCCCTCGCTTCGCCTTCCCCGCGCGCGGCGTCAACCGGACGAAATCGACACGGTGCGACGAAATCGCGCAGGCGCCTCTTGATTTCTGGACGCTCCTGTCCATTTTACGCGCCGAAATCGAAGCGAGCTGTCTCCCCATGGCCCTCCCCGCCCCTCTCAAGAAACGCCTGCCCCTGATCGTCGGCGGGGTCGTCGTCATCGGCCTCATCGTCGGGGGCGTCATCTGGTGGCAGGGCAAGCAGCGCTGGGAGGCGACCGACAACGCCTTCGTCCAGGCCGACACCGTTCTGGTCAGCCCGCGCATCAGCGGCTCGGTGATCGAGGTCCTGGTCAAGGACAACCAGCGCGTCGAGGCCGGGCAGATCCTGGCCCGTCTGGACGACGCCGACGCCCGGGCCGCCCTGGCCCAGGCCCAGGCCAATCTGGCCGCCCTGACCGCCGCCGTGGCCAATGTCGACGCCCGCGCCGAGCAGGAACAGGCCAATATCGCCGCCCGCGCCGCCGCCGTGACCCAGGCCCAGGCCCAGGCCGGCCTGGCCGGCGCCGAGGTCGATCGCTACGGCAAGCTGGCCGCCGAGGGCTGGGTGTCGCAACAACGCATCGAGACCCAGCGCGCCACCGCCGAGACCGCCCGCGCCTCGGTCGCCCAGGCCCAGGCCGCCCTGACCGCCGAACAGCGCACCGCCGCCGTGCTCGGCTCGACCCGCAGCCAGAGCGTCGCCGCCGTCGAACAGGCTAGAGCCCTGGTCGAACAGGCTCAGCTGACCCTGGACCGCACCGTCATCCGCGCCCCCGTCGCCGGGGTCGTCGGCGCCCGCGGCGTCCGTGTCGGCCAGGTGGTCCAGGCCGGCGGGCAGATGATGTCCATCGTTCCCCTGCAAGACACCTATGTGGTCGCCAACTTCAAGGAGACCCAGGTCGGCCGCATGCGCCTGGGCCAGACGGTTGAGATCAAGGCTGACGCCTTCCCCGGCCAGTCCATCGTCGGCCACGTCGACAGCTTCGCCCCGGCCACCGGCTCGGAGTTCGCCCTGATCCCAGTCGAAAACGCCACCGGCAACTTCACCAAGATCACCCAGCGCGTCCCCGTCCGTATCGTCGTCGACCGCCGCGCCACCGGCGAGCCTGTCGCCCTGCGTCCCGGCCTGTCGGTCGAGGTCAAGGTGGACCTGAAGAGCCAGGGCGGCGCCGCCTTCGCCGACGCCCATCGGGGCGAGGTCGCCGTCGCCTCGCTGGACCCGGCCCGGTGACCGAAGCCGCCGTCGCGGAAGCCAAGCCCGAGATCAACTGGACGGTCCTGCTGCTAGGCTTCGCCGGCATGGTCATCGGCCAGTTCATGGCCATTCTGGACATCCAGATCGTCGCCGCCTCCCTGCCCCAGATTCAGGCCGGGGTCGGCGCCTCGGCCGACGAGATCAGCTGGATTCAGACCGCCTATCTGATCCCCGAGGTCGTGATGATCCCCCTGTCGGGATACCTGTCGCGGCTGTGGGGCACGCAGAAGCTTTTCCTGGCCTCCTGCATCGGCTTCCTGATCATGAGCGTGGCCGTCGGCCTCTCGACCTCGGTCGAGATGATGATCTTCTTCCGCGCGCTGCAGGGCTTCCTCGGCGGGGCCATGATCCCGACCGTCTTCGCCGTGGCCTTCACCGCCTTCCCGCCCGAGAAGCGCGTCACCGCCAGCGTCATCATGGGCCTGATCGTGACGCTCGCCCCCACGGTCGGCCCGACCCTGGGCGGCCATCTGACGGAATGGCTCAGCTGGCGCTGGCTCTTCTTCATCAACATCTTCCCCGGCGTGGTCGTCCTCTTCCTGGTCGGTCGCTACGCCCATTTCGACAAGGGCGACGCCAGCCTGAGCAAGGGCTTCGACTGGTGGGGTCTGGGCCTGATGGCCGCCTTCCTGATGAGCCTGCAATTCGTGCTGGAGGAAGGGGCCAAGAACGACTGGCTGGCCGACGACCACATTCTGCTGCTCAGCCTCGTGGCCCTGATCTGCGGCCCGGCCTTCATCTGGCGCTCGCTGGTCTATTACAACCCGATCGTCGAGCTGCGCGCCTTCGCCAACCGCAACTTCGTCGTCGGGGTTGTCATGACCTTCATCGTCGGCGCGGCCCTGTTCGGCGGGACCTTCCTGCTGCCGTTGTTCCTTGGGCGGGTGCGCGACTATTCGGCGGCCGAGGTCGGCACCACCATGGTGGTCTCAGGCCTGGCCATGTTCGCCACCGCCCCCTTCGCCGGACGGCTGGTGCGCAAGCTGGACCCGCGCATCCTGATGTTCGTAGGCTTCGGCCTGTGCGCCTGGGGCATGTGGGACGCCCGTCTGGTCACAGGCGACTGGGGCTTCTGGGAGTTCGCCGGGGTTCAGGCCGTGCGCGGCTGCGGCGTCATGATCGCCATGATCGCCTCGCAGCAAGTGACCATGTCCACCCTGCCGCCGCACATGGTCAAGAACGCCTCGGGGCTGGTGAATCTCAGCCGCAACGTCGGCGGCGCCTTCGGCCTGGCCATCCTCAACACGTCGCTGACCCAGAACACCGCCCTGCACATGGTCGAGCTGACCAGCGCCATCAATCAGTCGGACGTCGCGGTGCGCAACATGATCGCGGGCATGGCCCAGCGCTTTTCGGGCTCCATCGACCCGCACGCCGCCGCCATGAAGGCCTTCTACGGCATGCTGCAAAAGCAGGCGACGACCCTGGCCTTCGGCGACGCCTTCGCCCTCTTGGCCATCGCCTGCGCCGGCGCCGCCTTCGTCACCCTGCTGTCCAAGCCCGGCAAGGCCGATCCCGCCGCCGGTCCGTCCGAGGTGCATTGATGCCCCGCGCCCCCGGTCAGGTCGACGCGCTCAAGAGCGCCGCCATCCTTCAGGCGGCCTCGGACCTGTTCGTGGAAAAGGGCGCCCAGGCCTCGATGACCGAGATCGCGCGCCGGGCGGGGGTGTCGAAACAGACCCTCTACAACCGCTTTCCGACCAAGATCGACATCGCCCGCGCCCTGGCGGCCCAGCGTTCGGACGCCGTCACCGCCCCGCTGAAATCCGGTGCCGCCCCGGAAGCGGTGCTGGCCGCCATCGCCGAAACCCTGATCACCAAGATCTGCCGCGAGGGCAAGGGCGCCTCCCTGCGCGGCGTGGCCCTGATGTCCCCCGAGGCCCCCGAACTGGCCCGCGCCATCTATGACGCCGGGCCGGGTGAGAGCGTGCGCCGCATCGCCGCCTGGCTGGCCGAGCAGGACCGTCTGGGGCTGCTGTGCGTGCCCGATCCCGCCGCCGCCGCCGAGATGTTCTCCGGCATGGTCCTGGGCCACGGCCACCTGCGTTCGGTCCTGGGTCTGCCCCACCCGCATCAGGACGAAGCCCCCGCCCGCGCCCGCGAGACGGCCCGCCGCTTCATGCGCGCCTTCGCCCCTGACTAGGCTTGTCCGGTTTGGCCCTTTGGCCGGATCGGCGTAGAGCCCAAACGTTCGCCTGCCCCTTCGGAGTCCCCCATGCTGATCCACCTGTCGTCCTGGCCCGAAATCGACGCGCGCCTGAAGTCCGGCGCCGCCCTGTCCAAGACGGTCATCGTGCCGATCGGCTCCAACGAGCAGCACGGCCCGACCGGCCTCCTGGGCACCGACTGGCTCTGCCCCGAGATCATCGCCCACGCCGCCGAGAAGGGCGACGAGAGCCTGATCATCGCCCCGACCTTCAACATCGGCATGGCCCAGCATCACCTGGCCTTCGCCGGCACCATCAGCTTGCGCCCCTCGACCTTCATGGCCGCCATCACCGACTGGGTCGCGTCCCTGGCCCGTCACGGCTTCGAGCGCATCTATTTCCTCAACGGCCACGGCGGCAACGTCGCCACCATCGAGGCGACCTTCGCCGAGATCTACGCCGACTGGTCCTTCGTCGAGGAACAACCCCCGTTTGTCCTGAAGTTGCGCAACTGGTGGGACCTGCCCGGCGTGCACAAGCTGTGCGAGGAGATCTTCCCCGTCGGCCACGGCGCCCACGCCACCCCGTCCGAGATCGCGGTGACGCAGGCCGCCTATCCGGACCATATCAAGCGCGCCGACTACAGCCCGAAGATCGCCCCCATGGGTCCGATCCGCGACGCGCTCGACTACCGCGCCCGCTTCCCCGACGGCCGCATCGGTTCCGACCCGGCCCAGGCCAGCCCGGAAACCGGCCAGCGCATCATCGACGCCGCCATCCCGGCCCTGATCCAGGACGTCTCGGCCTTCGCCGCCGAAGTCCTGCCCTGAACCCGACGGGTCTGTTCTGCTTGCTAGACAGGCGGAACAGGCCCACGGTCCTCGCATGAACCCCATTGATAGAGCCGCCCGCACCGTCCGCGCTGGACAGGAGACGGCTGAGGCCTCGGCCAAGGTCATCGCCCGTCGTCTGACCATCATGGGCGAGGCCATGGCCAACCCCCTTCGCGCCGACCACGTCGAACTGGGCCGGATGGGCCCGGAAAAGGTCCAGGCCATGACGGCCTCCGCCGGCGCCCTCGCCGCCGGCGCCATGGATATGGCGGATCAGGGCCGGCGCATCGCCGACCGCGAAGGCGCCGAGGCCTCGGCCCATATGACCCGTCTGTCGAAGGCCGACAGCCTGGCCAGCGCCGCAGCCTTGCAGGCCGCCTGGGGCATGGGCGTCTGGTCGCGCGCCCTGTCCGACAGCTGGACCATGGGCGAGTCTATGCTGAAGCTTCAGGCCAAGGCCCTGTCGCCGATCCACGCCGCCGCCGTGGCCAACGCCAAGCGCCTGAAGACCTAGTCAAGCCGCCGTGATGGAACGGCGATGCACGGCCCGTGTTGCTTGCTGTAATCCAGCAAGGAGCCCGACATGGCCGAGCAAGACCCGAAAAAGACCGATCTCCATCCCGGCATGATGGGCGACGGCACCGAAGAGCAGAACCTCAACCAGCCCGGCGATCCCTCCAAGCGGATTACCGAGGAAGAGGTCGATGACGCCTTCACCAAGGACCCGAAAATCGTCCCGAAGGAATAGCGACGGCGCCCGCTCTACCACCGTAACCTCCTCCCGTCATCCTCGGGCTTGACCCGAGGATCGGGCGTCCCGCACGCAGCCGGCTTCAGGTTGATTACGGGCGAAGTTCGCCTCTCGCCGAAGCGGAGCCGACGGCTCGATCCTCGGGTCAAGCCCGAGGATGACGGCGGAGATGGGAGGCGCGGTCTAGATCACCTCAAGCCGTCCTGATTACCCCGCCCCCGGCCTCGACCGGCCAGGGCGTCAGCTTGCCGCCCGCGCACGGTCCGCCGACGCACGATCCGCTCAGCGGCTCGAAAATGGCCCCGTGCCAGCCGCAGATGATCAGCGATCCGTCCGGCGTCAGATAGCGATCCAGCTCCATGGCGATAGGGAATCCCGCGTGCGGGCAACGGTCGACCCAGCCCGCGACCTGGCCGTTTTTCCTGACCACGAAGCCGTGGAAGAAGGCCTCGCCGATCTGCAAGACGAAGCCGCGCGAGCCGGGATCGGCGATGTCGTCCTCGGCGCATAGGGCCACGTTCGGCGGCGTCTTCCAGACGCGCTTGCGCTCTTCCGGCGCCGCTTCCACAGGCTCGGACACTATTCGCGTTCGGGCTTGAGGGGCCGGGTCAGCAGGGCCTCGATGGCCGCGTCCACCGTGGTCTCGCCCGCCAGGACGGCGGCGACGGCCTCGCAGATGGGGGTCTCGACGCCCAGCTTGCGGGTCAGTTCGCGTACGGCGGGCGCGCTCTCATAGCCCTCGGCGACGGAGCGCTTGCCGGCCAGGGCCTGCTCGACGCTCATGCCCTGACCCAGGGCCAGGCCCAGGCTCATGTTGCGCGACTGCGGGCTGGAGCAGGTCAGAACGAGATCGCCCAGGCCGCACAGGCCGGCGACCGTCTCGGCCTTGCCGCCCAAGGCGATCGCCACGCGGGTCATTTCAGCGAAGCCGCGCGTGATGACGGCAGCGTGGGCGCTGCGGCCCAGTTCGCGCCCCTCGACGATGCCGCAGGCGATGGCCAGGACGTTCTTCAGCGCCCCGCCGGTCTCGGCCCCGATCAGGTCGTCGGCCAGATAGGGGCGGAAGACCGGCCCCGACAGCGCCGTCGCCAAAGCCACGGCCAGGGCTTCATCCTCACAGGCCAGGGTCACGGCGCTGGGCAGGCCGCGCGCCACCTCGGCGGCGAAGCTGGGGCCCGACAGGACGGCGGGCGTGGCCGACGGGATGGTCTCCGCCAGCACCTCTGTCATCAGCTTCAGCGAGCCGCGCTCGATCCCCTTGGCGCACAGGACGATGGGCAGACCGGGCCGGGCATAGGGCGCAAAGGCGGCCAGCGTCGCCCGCATATACTGGGCCGGCGGCACCGCCAGAATCAGATCGCAGTCGGCCAGATCGGCCAGATCGGCGGTGACGTTGATGGCCGAGTCCAGCTCGATCCCCGGCAGGAAGGCGTCGTTCATGCGCCGCGCGCGGATGCTTTCGATCACCTCCGGCTCGCGCGCCTGCAAGACGACCGCGAGGCCCGCCGCCGCTGCGCTCTGCGCCAGGGCCGTGCCCCAGGCGCCGCCGCCGATTACGCCTGCCGTATGAAATTCCATGTCTTCTCCGGTCCCCCGACCACCGCTCGAACCCCGGCTGATCAAGCCTTGGCGCCCTTGCGGCCCGTTTTCTTGTGCACAGGATCGGCGTTCGCGCGCGCCTCGTCCAGAGGCCATCGCGGCCGGGCGGCGACATCAATGTCGGATGTCAGCCCTTTTTCCAGCCGTTCCGCCCCCGCCAGGGCGATCATGGCGGCGTTGTCGGTGCAATAAACCAGAGGCGGCGCCAGAAATCCGAAGCCGTGCTTCGTCGCCAGATCCTCCAGCGTGCGCCGGATGGTCTTGTTGGCGGCGACCCCGCCCGCCACCACAAACAAGCGCTCTTCATGCGCCTCGGCATAGGCGACCATGGCGCGCTCGGTCCGCTCGGCCAGCTGGCGCGCAATCGCCTTCTGCACCGCATCGGCCAGATCGGCCTTGTCCTGCTCCGTCTCGCAGGTCTGGGCCAGGCGCGAGGCCGCCGTCTTCAGCCCCGAGAAGGAAAAGTCGCAGTCCTTCCTCCCCAGCAGGGCCCTCGGCAGATCGAACCGCGAGCCGTCGCCAGACGCCGCCAGCTTCTCCAGCGCCGGTCCGCCGGGATAGCCCAGCCCCATGGCCTTGGCGATCTTGTCGAAGGCCTCGCCCGCCGCGTCATCAATCGTCGTACCCAGCCGGCTCATGTCGCCGATGCCGCGCACCTCCAGCAGCTGGCAGTGCCCGCCCGAGACCAGCAGCAGCAAAAACGGATAGGTCGTCTCCGCCCCCAGCCGCGCCGAGACCGCGTGCCCCTCCAGATGGTTGACCGCGATCAGCGGCAGGCCGCGCGCCAGGGCCACCGCCTTGCCGTAGCTCAGTCCCACCATGACCCCGCCGACCAGTCCCGGCCCGGCGGTCGCCGCCACGCCGTCCAGGGCGGCATAGTCGATCCCGGCCTCAGCCATGGCCCGGCGCGCCACCCCGTCGATCATCTCGACATGGCTGCGGGCGGCGATTTCCGGCACCACCCCGCCAAAGGCCGCGTGCTCGTCGATCTGGCTGTGAATGACGCTGGAGAGGACCTCGGCCCCGCTCGCCGACAGGCGCACCACCGAGGCGGCGGTCTCATCGCAACTGGTCTCCAGGCCCAGAACCGTCAGCCCGGCGCCGGGGGCGCGGCTTTCGGCCCCAGTGCTCGGGGAGCCCAGCTTGGTTGCCCCCGTGGTCCCGCTGCTATAGTCCGCGCCAGTGTTCATCGGGTCGAGGTAGCGGCCCGGTTCCCCTTTCGCAACGGCTGCGCGACCTCATGACCCCGCTTCTTCGCATCGGCACCCGCCGCTCCAAGCTGGCGCTGGCCCAGTCCGGCATGATGCAGCGCGCCATCGGCCGCGCGCTCGGCGTGGCCGAGGCCGACATCGAAACCCTGGTCCCCCTGGTCGAGATCGTCACCACCGGCGACCGCATTCAGGACCGCCGCCTGCTGGAAGTCGGCGGCAAGGCCCTGTTCACCAAGGAGATCGAGGAGGCCCTGCTGGACCGCCGCGTCGATATCGCCATCCACTCGATGAAGGACGTCCCCGCCGAACAGCCCGAGGGCCTGGCCATCGCCGCCGTGCCGGAACGCGAGGACGCCCGCGACGGCTTCATCAGCGAACATTTCGCGACCTTCGCCAACCTGCCCCACGGCGCCCGTCTCGGCACCGCCTCGCTGCGACGTCAGGCGCAGGCCCTGGCCCTGCGCCCCGATCTGCAGATCGAAATGCTGCGCGGCAATGTCGACACCCGGCTCAAGCGGCTCAGGGACGGCGACTTCGACGCCATCCTTCTGGCCTGCTCGGGCCTGAACCGTCTGGGTCTGTCCGAGGTCATCCGCGAGCGCCTCTCGCTGGACGCCTTCCTGCCCGCCCCCGGCCAGGGCGCCCTGGCCATCCAGACGCGCGAGGACGACGCCGACGCCGACTGGACCCGCGTGCTCAACCACGACCTGACGTCGCTTTGCGTCGCCGCCGAGCGCGGGGCCATGACCGCGCTGGAAGGTTCGTGCCGCACCGCCATCGGCGCCTACGCGGCCATCGAGGCCGGAACCCTGCGCCTGACCACCGAAATGCTCAGCCCCGACGGCTCGGCCCGCTGGCGCCGCGCCGGTGAAATCTCGGGCGTCACCCCCGCTGCCGCCCTCGACGACGCCCGCGCGCTCGGCCTGCGCCTCGGCGCCGAGGTCCACGCCGAGGCCGGCGACCAGAAGATCGACCTCTAGGCAATGCGGCCGCTTCGCCGCGTCTGGATCACCCGCGCCCAGCCCGGCGCCGCGCGCACCGCCGCGCGGCTGACGGCGCTCGGCTTCACGCCCGTCGTCACGCCGCTGCTGACCCTGCGCCCCCTGCCCGAGGCTCTCGACGCCGCGCCGGACCTGAGCACGGTCGCCGCCCTGGCCTTCACCAGCCCCAACGGCGTCGCAGCCTTCGCCGCCCTGACGCCCGAGCTTCGCGCGCTGCCGGTCTTCGCCGTCGGCGACGCCACCGCCGAGGCCGCCCGCGAGGCCGGCTTCGCCGACGCCCGCTCAGCCGCCGGCGACGTTCACGACCTGGCCCGCCTCATCGCCGCCACGAGCATTGACGGTCTGATCCTCGCCCCCGGCGCCCGCGAGCCCGCCGGCGACCTCCCCGCCCTCCTGCCTGACCACGCCGTTCAGCGCCTGCCGGTCTACGCCGCCGAAGAAACCGACGCCGCCGTCCCCGCCGACTTCGACGCCGTCCTGCTGCACTCCCCCCGCGCCGCCCGCGCTCTCGCCGCGATCCTGATCCCCGACGCCGCCCAAAACCGCCTCGCCGTCTGCATTTCCGCCGCCGCCGCAGCGCCGCTCCACGCCTTCAGCTTTGCCGAGACCCGCACCGCCTCGGCGCCCGACGAAACTTCCATGCTGACAGCGCTTGGCAAGTCCGCCGGACCCGTATAAAGACCCGACCTCGCGCGGCCCTCGATACTCGTCAGGCCGCCGACCGGAGCCGCTTTAGCTCAGCCGGTAGAGCACATCATTCGTAAGTAGCGGGTTTTCCGCTATTTCTTGTGGTGTTCCAACGGGTTGACGGGCAGCAGCTTCACTTAGTAGTGGAGTAGTAGGGTATAGGCCGCTTTAGCTCAGCTGGTAGAGCACATCATTCGTAATGATGGGGTCAGGTGTTCGAGTCACCTAAGCGGCACCACCTTTTCCTCGCGCAGGAAAGCCCAAGGAAATCAGCACACTACCAATCCCGCCCCGAGCGGTGGTGTAGCAGTTTTGCCTGCTGGAGGTGTAGCAGCTCTCTGGCCATCGCTGCCCCCTCCAAAAACACGGTTACCCAACTTGCGCCCACCATCCGATCCCGCCACCATGCAGTGGGCGGCGTAACGGATTAATGGCTGAGATCATCGCGTACATCGACGAAGCGGGCGACGAGGGCTTCGGAAAGCTCCGGCAGGTCAATGGCGTTGGTGGACAGTCGCGATGGCTGGCTATCGGCGCCTGCATCGTCTCAGCCGAGAACGACAAGAACCTCGTGACCTGGCGAAACGGCATCACTAGCCGACTCCGCAACGTGCGTGATCTCCACTTCAGGAACTTGAACCACGACCAGAAAGTCGTGGTCAGCCAAGAGCTGGCCGCATTGCCGATAGGGGTAGCGCTCGCTCTCTCCCACAAGATCACCATCCCCGGGACGCGATACGCCACGACGTTCAAACAGAAGGGCTACCTGTACAACTACCTTGTGCGGTGGCTGCTGGAGCGTCTGTGCGACGAGTGCCAGAAGGGCGACGGGCCTCACCGCTTGCGTGTGGTGTTTTCACGTCGCGGCGGGACGGACTACCACAGCATGGCGATCCTGCCCGTCACAGCATGGATGTTGTCGCCATGGCCGTTGGCAAGAAGCCACTCGGCTAGCGCGCTGGATGCCGCCTTCGTTCGTGCGGCGTAGCTAGCTCTCACGCCCTCCTGAGCCATGTAGCGGTCGAGTTCCTCCGCGACGGGCACCACCGCCCCCGTCACTTTCCCAACTAACTCAAGGGCAGCCTCTTCACGGCCCGGAGCGTACTCCGGCTCCGCTGCTTCCCCCTCTCGGTTGATAGGGTCGCCGAGAACCTCGTCCACCGTCACGGACCACTCGGTCTCTAGCTCCTCCGGAATGAGGTAACGACCGGGGCGTCGGGGATCAGGAACGCGGCGCTCGACCCACCACGCCTCAGTCTTCCGCTGCTCCGCCGTAGGATCGCCCTTAACGTCCTTGCGCGTCCCGTCAGGGTTTCGGCGGGCGGCCTCGATCTGGGCTCGCATCCAGCCAGCCTCGACCACCGCTCGGCCCCAGGCGACGGCGAGGTCGTCAGTCTCCAGCGACTGCCAGAGTTCGGTCTTCCCCAAGGCCTCGCGGGACGCCTGGGGCACCTTCATGCGGATGTAGTAGAAGCGCGAACCCTTGCGCTTGATGGGGGTGGGGACGCCGACGGGTCTTCCTGCTGGGGGCTTAGCCATGGCCGGTGGTGTAGCAGTTTGGTGGCAAGAAGTGTAGCAGTCACCCGAGCAAGATGCTGAAAACGCCGAGCTTATTGGCTTTCAGACCCACCGAGAACCGCGTCACCTAAGCGGCACCACTTCCTTCCAGACATCAGAAATCTGAAAAACATCGGCCCCGGCCGTCGGTGCGCCGTGCTGCGCGCCCTCATGATTCCGCGCAAGGCTTCGGTCATCACTTGAACGTATAAGCATATCTTTATATGTTTGACGCCCTCACCGTCTTGCAGGAGCCTGCCTTGGCCCGTTCGTCGTTTCTGTTTACCTCCGAGAGCGTCTCGGAAGGCCATCCCGACAAGGTCGCGGACCAGATCTCCGACGCCATCGTCGATCTGTTCCTGTCCAAGGACCCCGAGGCGCGCGTGGCGTGCGAGACCCTGACGACGACCAACCTGGTGGTTCTGGCCGGCGAGATCCGCGGCCAAGGCATCATGGATGTCGAGGGCAACTGGGCCCCCGGCGTCGAACAAGAGATCGAGGACACCGTCCGCGGCGTCGTGCGCGACATCGGCTATGAGCAGGACGGCTTCCACTGGAAGACCTTCCAGTTCCAGAACCACCTGCACCCGCAGTCGGCCCACATTGCCCAGGGCGTCGACGCCGGCGAGGACAAGGACGAGGGCGCGGGCGACCAGGGCATCATGTTCGGCTACGCCTCGAACGAGACGCCGGAACTGATGCCGGCCACCCTGCAATACAGCCACAACATCCTGAAGGCCCTGGCCGAGGCCCGCCATTCGGGCCAGGAGCCGGGCCTGGAGCCCGACGCCAAGAGCCAGGTCACGCTCTTCTATCAGGACGGCCGCCCGGTGCGCGCCACCTCGATCGTCGTCTCGACCCAGCACAAGGACGGCCTGAGCCAGGATCAGGTCGCCGCCATCGTCAAACCCTATGTCGAGAAGGTGCTGCCGCAGGGCTTCATCACCAACGAGACCGAGTGGCACATCAACCCGACCGGCACCTTCGTCATCGGCGGGCCTGACGGCGACGCCGGCGTGACCGGCCGCAAGATCATCGTCGACACCTACGGCGGCGCGGCCCCGCATGGCGGCGGCGCCTTCTCGGGCAAGGACCCGACCAAGGTCGACCGTTCGGCCGCCTACGCCTGCCGCTACCTGGCCAAGAACGTGGTCGCCGCCGGTCTGGCCGACCGCTGCACCATCCAGATCAGCTACGCCATCGGCGTGTCCAAGCCCCTGTCGGTCCACGTCGACCTGCACGGCACGGGCAAGATCGACCCGGCCGTGCTGGAGGCCGAACTGCCCAAGCTGATCGGCGGCGCCACCCCACGCGCCATCCGCGAGCATCTGGGCCTGAACAAGCCCGTCTATCGCCGCAGCGCCGCCTATGGCCACTTTGGCCGCACGCCCGACGCCGACGGCGGTTTCAGCTGGGAGAAGACCGACCTGGTCGACCAGCTCAAGGCCCTCGTCTGAGGCCGGCGTCCGCCTGAATAGAGGAAGGGCGTCGCGGCTTCGGTCGCGGCGCCTTTTTCACATGTGCGGCTCACGACACAATCATGCCCTTGCATCAGGGGGCGTCTGGTCCTTTAAGCGCGCCAGACACGCCTCCCCGCGCCGATAAGGATTTTTCAACCCATGACCTCGCCCGCCCCCAAGAAAGTCGTCCTCGCCTATTCGGGCGGGCTGGACACGTCGATCATCCTGAAATGGCTCCAGACGGAATACGGCGCGGAGGTCATCACCTTCACCGCCGACCTGGGCCAGGGCGAAGAGCTGGCCCCGGCCAAGGAAAAGGCGCTGAAGCTGGGCATCAAGCCCGAGAACATCTTCATCGACGACCTGCGCGAAGAGTTCGTGCGCGACTTCGTCTTCCCGATGTTCCGCGCTAACGCCCTCTATGAGGGCCAGTACCTGCTCGGCACCTCGATCGCGCGTCCGCTGATCGCCAAGCGCCAGATCGAGATCGCGCGCCAGCTGGGCGCCGACGCCGTCTGTCACGGCGCCACCGGCAAGGGCAACGACCAGGTCCGCTTCGAGCTGGGCTACTACGCCCTGAACCCCGACATCCACGTCATCGCCCCGTGGCGCGAGTGGGAATTCCGCAGCCGCGAGGCCCTGCTGGACTTCGCCGAGAAGCACCAGATCCCGATCTCCAAGGACAAGCGCGGCGAGGCCCCCTTCTCGGTCGACGCCAACCTTCTGCACTCCTCGTCCGAGGGCAAGGTGCTGGAAGACCCGGCGGTCGAGGCCCCCGAGTTCGTGCACCAGCGCACCATCTCGCCGGAAGCCGCCCCGGACGTGGCCACCGTCATCATCATCGGCTTCGAGAAGGGCGACGCCGTCTCGATTAACGGCGAGGCCATGAGCCCGGCGACCCTGCTGACCGCCCTGAACCAGTACGGCCACGACAACGGCATCGGTCGCCTCGACCTGGTCGAGAACCGCTTCGTCGGCATGAAGTCGCGCGGCGTCTATGAGACCCCCGGCGGCACGATCCTGCTGGCCGCCCACCGCGGCATCGAGTCCATCACCCTGGACGGCGGCGCCATGCACCTGAAGGACGAGCTGGCGGTCAAGTACGCCCACCTCGTCTACAACGGCTTCTGGTTCTCGCCCGAGCGCGAGATGCTGCAAGCCGCCATCGACTACAGCCAGCAGAAGGTGTCCGGCACGGTTCAGGTCAAGCTCTACAAGGGCAACGCCACGGTCATCGGCCGCGAGAGCGAGAACAGCCTCTACGACCAGGACCTCGTCACCTTTGAAGAAGGCGTCCAGGCCTATGACCACCACGACGCCGAGGGCTTCATCAAGCTGAACGCCCTGCGTCTGCGCGTCCTGGCCAAGCGCGACGCCCGCACGAAGGGCTAGTATCGACTAGGGCCGGGCGATCCTCAGGATCGCCCGGCTGCGGTCGTCCGTGACCCAGATCGACCCGTCGGCGGCCACCGCCATGACCACCGGCGAGCCGCGCGGCTGACGCCCGGCCACGCGGTCCCAGCCCGGCGTCAGCACCCTGCCCTTCACGCTCGGCGCCCCGGCTGGATAGGCCAAAGACCCGCGCGGATAGATGGCGTAACGCCCGCCGACATCGGTCAGCGGCATACCTTCCGCATCCGTCTCCACCGCCGTGATCCGGCCCGCCGTGCGGCGATAACCGTGCCAGGTCATCAGCAGACGCCCGCGCAGTTCCGGGAACATCGCCCCCTCGTAATAGATCATGTCCAGCGGCGCCGCGTGCGGCGGCAGCAGGGCGACGGGCCGATCCCGCTCGCCGCAGCGCGCCTGACGCGCGGACCAACCCGGCAGCGGCGTGGCCAGGTCCACGCAGTACGGCCAGCCGTAGTGTCCGCCCTGACGCAGCACATTGACCTCGTCGAACGGATGCTCGGGCGTGGTCAGGTCCACCGAGTTCTCGGCCTGCAACACCGTCCCCGACGGATGCCGCACCAGAGCAATGGAGTTGCGCAGGCCCGACGCGAAGACCGTGCTCTCCTCGGCCCACCGCCCATTCCCCAGATAGGCGTGGCGGCGCACCTGGGCCGTCGCCGCCTCCTCGACGCAGGCCCCGCGCGCGTCCGCCTTCACCTTGCCCGCCGCGTCCAGACAGCGGTCGCTGGGCGCCCCGACATTGACCAGCAGGTCGCCGTTCCCGTCGAAGACAAAGCTCGACAGCGGGTGGCGATTATCATGCAGCCGGTTGTCCGGCAGGTCGCCGATCACGGTGCGCACGCTGGCCGCCGGGTCCGCCGCCTCAGGGTCCAGGGTCAGGATGCGGTTCATCTCCGACACATAGATGCGCCCGTCCGGCCCGCGCGCCACGGTGTGCGGCATCGACAGCCCGGCCGCCAGACGCCGCCAGCGCGCCGCCCCGTCGCTGGCGAACGACAGCCGCCAGACCGCCCCCTTGCCCGCCTCCCAGCCGCCCAGGTCCGTCACCAGCCAGTCGCCGCCTTCCAGCGGCATCAAGCCGCGCGGCATCCTCGGCCCCTCGGCGCCCGCGCCCTGCCAGACCAGACCCAGGCAGAACCCCGGCGCCATGCGCACCGTGGTCGCGGGCTTTCCGCCGCAGTCGCCCGAAACTGAATAGACGCGCGCCGGCGTCTGGGCCTCGGCCTGCGCGCCGCCAAGAACAAGGCCGACGGCGACGGTCAGGCCGAAAAGAACATGGGATCGCTTCATGGTCCCATGCTGACGCTTGCCCTGGGCCTCTGACAAGGCCAACCTTGCCATCATCATCGATCAAGTGATCGATATTGTCCTGCGGCGAGCATCAGGCTCCCGCCCTGCCGGAGCCTTCCTCATGTCCCTGCGCCTGACCCTCGCCGCCGCTGCGGCGACGCTCGCCTTCGCCGCGCCCGCCGTCGCCCAGGACGCCGCGCAAGCGGCCCCGGCCCAGAGCCCGGCCGTCACCGCCGCCCCCGCCATGTCGCCAGAAGAAACCGCCTTTGAAGCCAAGGGCATGGCCTTCGAAGCCGAGACCCAGCAGATGGGCGTGGAACTACAGGCCGTGATGGAAGACGCCGCCCTCGACGCCGCCGCCAAGAAGGCCGGCGCCAACGCCATCCTGGACCGCTACGAGCCCAAGTTCGAAGCCTTCGCCGTTGAACTGGAAACCTTCATGCGCGCCTTGGCCGACCGACCTGAGCGCGCCGCTCAGAAGGACCAGATCCTCGCCGCCGCCACGGCCGGGCCGGCTCAGGTTCGCGCCGTTCCGGCCCAGATCCGCGCCAGCATCGACCAGGCCCTGGCCGCCCCGGCGACGCCCCCAGCGGCGAACTGATCGGCAAGGCGCCTCCGCGCCTTACCGCGATTTCACTTGAGATCGTTCCTCCTTCGGCGGACCTTGCGACGTCCGCCGAAGGAGCCCTCCGATGATCCGCGCCCTGTCGCTCGCCGCCGCCCTGGCCCTGCTGCCCGTCTCCGCCGCCGTAGCCCAGGAGAGCAAGACCGCCGCCGAGGTCCAGCTGGAGGCCGCCGCCGCCGCCTTCGAGCAGAAGATGGAGGAGTTCGGCGAACGCGCCGAAGCCATCCAGGACGACGACGCCCTCAGTGAAACCGCCAAGGGCCTGCGCGTGGCGGCCCTGTGGTCCGAGTACCAGCCCCATGTCGCCGCCTTCACCACCATGGCGACGCAACAGGCCGGTGAAATCGCCAATCAGGCCCTGGCCGCAATCGACATCGACGCCATCGTCGCCGAAACCCTGGCCGGCGTCGCCCCCATGGTTGACGGCATGGCGAGCAACAGCGCCTGGGCTCAGACCGATCCGGATCAGATGGTGACCTACGGCCTGATGGCCGACTACGCCGTCGGCCAGTCGATGGATGCGATCGAAGAGGTCAACGAAGCCTTCGTCGCGCCCCCGGCCCCGCCTGCGC
>NZ_JACARP010000129.1:0-758 GCF_013386595.1 Brevundimonas sp. P7753
CCATCACCGCCCCCGTCACCGTGGTCTATGGCTGGAGCGCCGACGACCGCAGCCCGCGCAGCCAGATCGACGCCCTTTTCCGGGCAAGCTATCGCTCGCTGCGGACGCCCGCGGCCTTCGAGCGCATCGAGGGGGCCGAGCATATGGTCATGATCGACCAGCCGCGCCGTTTCCAGGCGGCGGTCGAACGTTTCCTGCGCTGAAGGCTCAGCGCGGCTGAAGCCGATGGATCGAGGCCAGCAGGGCCGCGTCGTCGGTCATGTCGCCCTCGATGACATATTGGGGGCGTTGCGGTTCGTTGTTCCCGCGGGCGCGACCGCGATAGACCTTCATCGGTACGGCGATCCGGGCCAGGCCGCTGGGCAGGGCGGCTTCGCGCAACTCCATATAGACGGTGTCAGCCGAGGTCTCGCGGCCGACCTGAAGCGCGCCTGCGGTCTTCCACAGATCGACCGCGTCGAGGCAGGCCGAGCCGCAACTGGAATCAGTCAGGACATAGACCCGGCCCGCCATCAGTTGCGGCGCGGGCGGGGGCGGGACTGCGTCTTCGGGCGCCGGCTCGTTGGCGCTGCGCCAGTAGGGCTGACCGGCGGCCTGCGCCGCCTTCATGCCGTGCACGGCGTCCTCGGCCCAGGCGATGTATTCGGGCGAGCCGTTTGAAGCGCGAAGTTGACCCAGGAATTCGGATATCTGGGCGATATTGCCGTCCGAGGCGCGCCATTCGACGGCCTCGATCGCCGGCTCGGGATGGGCCGCCA
>NZ_JACARP010000130.1:0-1216 GCF_013386595.1 Brevundimonas sp. P7753
CCCGATTACACCGGCACTCCCGATCTGTCGCTGAGCTGTTGTTTACCCGTGATGGCTTTCGTTTCCCGAGGCCCAAGCCAGACGCCAAGACCTTCAATCGGGCGACAAGCTTTGCGGCAGCCAGAGGTTCGGCTAGCTTTCCTCCGCCCGGGCGGCCGCCGCGTATGTCCAGGCTTCGGCCAAAGGCGGCGGCGCATGGCTCAACCATGTTCTCAACGCCCGGCGCACCAAACCGTCAAGCTTGCGCTTCCAGAGAACGCCATTCGGCGCACTTGCCATGGCTGCGCAGGTGATTCATGCTGTCGATGCGTCGCTGAGCGGCGTCGAGGCGTGAGAACCTCGGTTGAGATGAAGCGAACAAGCAGGTCGGAACCGCATGGCTGTTCATGCGTGCCCAAACGCGCCTGCAAGCCTTCACGCTTGCCTCGCACCGAGCTCGGGATGCGGCGACATCCCGCCTTGTCATCGGAGGCGACGAAGTGGCGTCTGGCGGCCGGAGTGCGAACACACCCCTGACGCTTCCCAAGGGAAGCGATCCCGAGGCGCTGTTCCGCGACTATGGCCCCTGGCTGCTTCGAACCCTGCAGCACAAATTTGGCAAAGAGGTCGCCGACGACCTGCTGCAAGAAACCTAGGCCGTTGAGAATCTGCTCGAGTTCGTGGACGCTCTCCAGGACCTCTTCGAACGACGGCGCTTCGCCGAAGATCCGGTTCGCCGGAGCGGGCTTTTAGCCTCCCCATCAAACGCAGAGTTCTGACGGCGCCGAGAGTTCGAATTCCATTGGGAAATGGCCAAAAATGGCGAGAGTTCGAATTCCTGTGGGTCGGATGGCGGACACTTCATCCTTCAACACAGAATTCAGCACCTTAGCCGCACCGCCAAATTGGCCCGAAAATCTCACCCATCATGCCACCCCACATCTCCTGCCGAAAACGAGGGGATTCGTAAGATATTGGGCAAAATGCCTAAAAACCCCGATTTCACCCACCAGCCAACCCGCCATCACACCCACCAATACGTTTGCGACTGGGTGAAATGCCCTGAATAAGGATGACACTTTATTTTTCGCCATCAGATTGAAAAATAAGGAAAATGAAACGCGCTGAAACGCCGTGAACTGATTAAAATTCAGACTCTCTGCCTGACCGCCGCCCTGCTGAGCACCCCTGCTGTGGCGCAGGAGGCCGCCCCGGTCCGCGATTCGACGCCCTTCAC
>NZ_JACARP010000130.1:1227-1343 GCF_013386595.1 Brevundimonas sp. P7753
GTCCTCGACTTCACCGCCACGGCCACGGCCAACGCCGTCGTGGTCGAGCTGGATACGCTGTTCGCCATCGCCTCGATCGCCGTGGATGGCCAGGCGGTCACGGGCTGGTCCAACCC
>NZ_JACARP010000131.1:0-377 GCF_013386595.1 Brevundimonas sp. P7753
GTCGCCCATTCCGATGCCGACATGGCCGAGGGCTTTGCCGCCGTGAAGGCCGAGGCCCTGACCGCGTTTGGCGACGACCGGGTCTTCCTTGAGAAGTTCATCGTCAATCCGCGCCACATCGAGATCCAGGTGCTGGGCGACAAGCACGGCAACATCGTCTCGCTGTTCGACCGCGAATGCTCGATCCAGCGCCGCAACCAGAAGGTCATCGAAGAGGCGCCGTCGCCCCTGCTGGACGACGCGACGCGCAAGGCCATGGGCGATCAGGCCATCGCCCTGGCGCGGGCCGTGAACTATGACAGCGCCGGCACGGTCGAGTTCGTGGCCGGTCAGGACCGCAGCTTCTACTTCCTGGAAATGAACACCCGTCTGCAGGT
>NZ_JACARP010000132.1:0-6502 GCF_013386595.1 Brevundimonas sp. P7753
GAGAGCCGTCCACAGCATCAACAGCGGACATCTGTTCCATTCCCAAAAGTCGACATGTCACCGCGTCTATCGCTGCCGCGTGCGGCGCAGCCCCTCCAGGCTCGAATTGGCTACGCTGTCGTGTTGTGGTCGATCTGGGAAAAGCGCAGAGAGCCGGCTTGGCGTCGGTCCGAGCAGCGTCCGGCAAAACGCCTGCCTGTGACGCCCTCTCTAGTGAGCCCCCGCAAAGTATCGAGCCAACAACTCAACAACGAACCTCGCCGAAATCATGCAGCCATAAGGTTGCAGGTCGTCGTCCTTTTCACTTCCCGCGAGGTCGACAACCACTTTCGCGCAGATGAAATCAGGCTTGCAACTCGCGAGGTGCGCGGCGCGATGAAGCGCATAGACTTCCATGTCGAGACCAGAGACACGCCTATGATAGGTCGCGACCTGACCGATGTATTTTTCCGACGCGATGACGGCCGAGCCTGAGGTGAAAGCCGCCGGTTTGGGGGCTGTCATCTGGGATGGTCTGTCGTGCATCCATCCGCTTTCCAGGCGAGCGAGCAACCCAGTGTCTTCAAGAATTTCCAAGGTCAAAACCCGCATCTTCTCTGGCACCGGCACTTGGTACGGTTCCTGAGAAAACCCGTCTTCGGACCATTTTCCGGATTGGTACTCGTAGGCCATATCTGACACGAGAAGCTGACCCAACTTGGCTCTATCAGGGAAGCCGGCGCATACGCCGGACATCGCGACGACCTTCGGCTTGAACTTCTCAATGACCTTACCGGCGACCACCGCGGCATCTACGAGGCCCATGTGAGGAAGCTCGATGATCGTCCCTCGCCGCCCCGCGATCGAAATGTCGAAACGGGAAAGGTTGTCTTTGAACTTGGGTGTGCCAGCCAACTCCGCCATTCCTGTGTACGGGGCACGCTCGGTGCGAAGCGCACACAGGATGACGAAATCCAGCGTCTCGACGCTCTGGACCTCAATGACCATTTGCTTGAGGACGCTCTGCCAGACCTCTCTTTGTTCATAGTCGACCAGAAGGCACCCACGGCTTTCAAACTGGGGCCTGATGTCAGAGAATTCGTCTGGAAAAGAACTGATCGCCAAAAGCTTCAAATGTCCCGAGCCCTTGGACTCGATGGCTTGGAGAACGCCGATTCCATTGCGGTCCGGATCGCCGCCGTCGTAGGCGGGTAGGCGCAGGTCGATGACACAAATCGACACTTCCGCATCGAACTTGCGCATAAAATCGGCCATGTCCTTCGCCGTGACGACATCGCCAAACGCAACACCTAGAGATAATACGTACTGCTTGATCGTCTCGCGTTTATGATCGTCGTCCTCGACAATGAGCGTTTTCATGCAGCCTTCTTGAGCAGAGCGGTTAGCTTCGTTGAATTGGACGGAGATTTATATTTGTAGAGGACACTCCCGACTACGTCCTGGTCGTACCTACGCGACAGGACGCCTGAAGCTTCACTGAGTTTGACCCGCTTCCCGCCGATCGTGATGTCCGGATATTGAGTAATAATCACGACCTTAGATCGCAGATTTTGCTGCTTGAGAGCGCGGAGCACCTCGACGCCCCCTAGCGCCTGGTCATGTCCGCGCTCCAAGGCCGCACTGCCTTCCGGCGAGAAGGTGGGAAGCGCCATGTCGAGAATGATCAGATCGTAGACGTCGGTCGAAACAGCCCAGAATGCCTCGTGCACGCTGTCGACATGCGTGAGCGCGACCTGCCCTTTGTAAAAATCTTCAAGGCAAGCCGTCAGCTCCTCGAGTTTGTGCACCTCGTCTTCGACTAGAAGGATCTTTTTAATCACGAGCCTCCTCATCGGCGACTTCGACCTTGAGCTGGAATCTGATCTCGATGATGTCGTCGAGGACGTCAAAACTGACGGTCGGCGCGCCCTCATTCAGCCGGGTGATGAATTTTACCTTCTTGATGCCCGAGTATCCCTCAGTGACCATGTCCTTCCCAGTCTCTGACGAGTTGAGCGCAGCCGCCACCCTCTCGATGCAGCGAGATGCTTCGGCTTTTGGCATCACAGACTGAACCGACACGTCAAGAAGGTGCAGGTTGGTGCGCTCGATCGGCTTGGTGGACATCTTTACCGTGACGTCACTGCCCTCGCTTCCATGCTTGAAGGCATTCTGCAGAAGGACCGCCAGGCAGTCGTAGATCCGGTGAACGGAGATGCCGTAGTAACTCGTGTCCAGATCTGCACCGGAGACGAACGTCGGATTGGCTGGACGACCGTACTCGATGTCGATGATGTTGCAGATTTCTGGAATGGTCGCCGGCACAAAACCCGTCTGCGGGATTTGGAACCAGCTGGCGACCTGAGCGAAAACCGAGGTGATCCCGTTTTCGAGGGCGAGCTTGACCTTCAACTCCTCCGGTCCGTTGAACCGCTGAAGGGCCTGATCTAGGCTTTGTGCAATCTCTTGCGTCATCTTTACCCGGATCTGACGCGAAGCAGAATCTAGCTGCGGGGCAATCTGTCGCCAGCAGAACCCGATGATGAGTTCGTCCAGCATTTCCGGCCCCGACAGCCGGAGTGTCTGGATCAGTTGAGCCAAGTTCCGCCGAGCGGATGTCTCGGTGAAATCTATTTCTGAGTTGAACAGAGCGCTCGGGTTGCTCGCGCTGCGAAATTGCAGGAACTCCCTCCGCATACGTTCAATGAAGACCTTGTAGCCGCTCTCCCACGCGCTCAGGGCCGCGCCGAACGGCGTCCCAGCAATGATCGGATTGTAGTCCGAGCGCTGAAGCACCGCGTCAACGCTCTTGGTCATCACGCCCTGGAGCGTGTTGTGGCGTATCCGGCGGCCGAGATAGGATTCGATCCCGAATTCGTTGTTAACACAGAACTCTCGGAACGCGTCGGCTGCTATCCGTTCTACAAGGTAGTCATCCGTCGACGTCAACTCGACGATATCAATCTTCGCTTCTTTCCCGCTGGCGCTCACGACGCTTTTTGACGCGGCCAGCCGCGCAGTCAGCTTGGGGAGGAGTTCCTTGTACTGTTCCGTATATGCTGACGGGTTGGAGCCTAGCCACTTCTTCATGGCGAGGGAGTCGACGAACATTCGGCTGGTGTCGAAGTAGTTGCGCAGCTTCGCGACTTTCGACCGCGTCTCAATGGCCTCGGCTTCGATGATGTATTCAATCTTGTTAAGGTGAACACCGACGGACGTCAGGATATCACGCCGCGCATTTTCGGCAGACACAGGCGAGTCGACGATCTGATACATTTTTTGCAACGTCACCTCATCGAGAGAGGATGCAATGTAGTTAGCGACTTGCGGACTTTTCGGAGCCAAGTTCTCGATAAAGTCCGGAATGCTGCCCGAAAAATTCCGGATGATGTAGTCTTCGAGGTTGGCTCTGAAATCAAAATCCACGTCTGGATCCGATGATTTCCCCCTGTAGAGTGATAGCGCTAGCACGGAGATGAGAGCTCGCGCCTCCTCGGAAGCGTTCAGATGCATTGTCTTGAGCTCGGATTCTAGAAGAAGCGCCTCGAGCCGCATCGTAGTGTCGAATAGGTATTTGACCTCGTCGCTCGACAGAAGCGCAAGGTTACTTGGCGTTTGAATGAACCGGAGGAAAAGATAGGTTCTATAAAATCCGTCGACCTGCACGCCGTCCGCGTCGTGTTGGTCCAGCTCAAACACTCCGTCAGGCTGCTTCAGAGTCTCAAGCGATCCGAAATCTTCAGCGTTCCAGCGCGTCCCCTCGCCGAGCACCGGTGCCATCAAGCGATGCCCAATAACTCGGTCTAGGTCGTGTCGAAAACGGCAGAGAGGAACAAACTCAAGGAAAACGATGCTCCGCCTGTAGTAGAGCAACGACCTTTCATTATCGAAGCTAGACGTTTCCTCTCCCGGTTTGTCGCCCTCGGATGGATCGACAATTTGCGGAACCGAGGCGGCCATGACTTGGTCCTGCGCCGCTAACAAACTCTCCAGGATATCAGCGTCGAGGTTGCGCTGAATGGCGGCATAGGCGTCTGGAAGACGATCACGAAGGTTCGCGATGATTAAAAGGCATCGAACGGCGTCCAACAGGCTCGACTCCGTTCCCCTCAGGACAAAGCCGGCACAATCGTCGTGACTGATTGGCGTAGGCACCAGGTTGTTCAGGGTATGAAATCGTCTGAAGTCACCCTTCACATGATCCATGAGGATGTTGGTGTGCCGGCGGGCGATCGAGAAGAGCGAAATCTTGGTTTTGATGTTCTCTAGCGCGGAGTATTGGATCATAGGGCTTTGAGAGTGCCCCAGCGTTGCATCGATCGATGCCAATATCACCATGTCGGCTTCGTCGACTTTGAGGAACTCCCGAATGTACGAGATTTTTAGGGCGAGGTAGTTAGAAGCTCCCCACTTCTCAGCCGCCTTTGAAATGGCCCCGATCGCGTCTGATACGCTGACATCCGTCAAGCGGCTCAGGACAGCGATCGTCTCGATCGCCATCATGGCTTCCGACTTCCAGGAGTTCAGGAATCCGCAAGTATAGGCGAGTTCTAGGTTCGCTGAACGACGCTGATGGTGGTGGTTGATCGCAATATCTGACTGCCGCAGTCCGAAGACTTTGCGCTGTCGCAGTCCTTGTGGGGATTCCAGAATCGTTGCCGCCGCCACCATGTCGCCCTCGGCGACGTTGGCTCTGATCAAATTGATCGCATCAGTCGTCAGGATGCCCCGTCGAGCAGCCGTCACCGCGCCCCTTATGACGTTGCGACGATTTTCCGAGAAGCGTTTGATCGCGCTCGAAACGTTTGCGGCAACAGGCCGTGGTCGAGACCTGATCTGCGGGGAAGTCCAACGAGTCATAATCACGCGCTCGGAGAAGTTGCTTCCACCATGGGTAGACTCTCACTGCCGATTCGCAATGGTAATATGCGGGACCAACACCAATCTGTGGGCGGCATTACTGAAACCTGAGACTAGTCCAGAGTCAGGTCCGCCTGGCAATTGGACAGTTCAGAAGCTCCCCAATTTCCGGGAAGCGAGCCAGCTTAGGCGCAGACGCACTGGATTCAGGTTCCAGTGACGGCCCGAAAGCGGTCGTTGTGAACGTCCGCGTTGAGTCACAAGCGGCCTTTAGCCCCACCTTCACAATTCGTGATGCTGCCCTTTCACGGCAATCGCCGCCGCCATCCCCTGCCCCACAGGCGACAGCGCCACCGCATCCCCAACCGCCAATGCAGGCCCGCCCACCTTCAGCCGCCCATAATGCTCGACGCCCTGGACATCGCGCACCACGACAAAGGCCGCCGCCCCCGCCTCATCGTGAAACCCCGTCTTCACCACCACCCCAGCCACCGTCTCGCGCCCCAACAGCCGCACCTCGCGCGCGCCCTCCAGCCGGCGTTGGTTCATCGTCCGGATGATGTCCCGCCGCACTTGCAGGGTTCGCAGCCTCATCTCCATCTCTGGATCGAGCCGGTATCGACGGCCTGCGCGCATGGCGAGCCCCAGCTCTTCCAGATGCCGTAGCCTCCCCCGGCTCAGCGCCGCCCAGGCGCCGGTCCCTCCTGCCCCGTCATCGACCATGCCGTCTGCATCCGCCGCCGCCAGCAGTCGTCTGTCCAATCCGGTGAACCGATCCGCCTGGGTCTCCTTCCAGACCCGCCGCTCGGCGTCGACACGCGACAGATCCCCCAGCCTTTCCTGTGCGACCTCCTGGGCACGGGCTCGAAAGCCGTAGCCCATGTAGTCGCGAGGAATGACCAGGTCCCGTCCATCCCCACGCCGCCCTCCCACGAGGACATGGGCGTGCGGTTGGTCGGTGTAGTAATGGCAGGTCGCGACCCAGCGCAGACCTGGCTCACCCAGATCGGCTGACACCCGCGCCATCACCTCCCGCACATAGCCCCTAAGATCAGCGATCCGATCGCCGTGCTCGGGCGAGATGATGAAGCGGAAATGATGGCGGTCAGCGCTCCATCCGCGCGTTTCCAAGGCCGCCTCAACCCCGTCGTGCGCCCGGTCGAAGAAGTCCGGACGCGCCCCCTCGACGCCCGCCCCTGACCGGCCGAGATAGGCGACGTGCGCCGCCAGCGCCCCCGCCCGCGTCGCGGACTTGCCGACATGTCGCGACACCAGGGCCTTCACGATCACACGCTGGCGGACATCCATACGGAAGGCCCTGCCCGACCGTCCCTGCGCCGCCCTGAGCACGCCCGAACGATCTCCCAGGGCGAACTGACGCGACGCCGCCAGCCTCTGGAACATGCCTGTGCGCACCGGCACCCGATCGATCTTCAGGGAAAGGGGAAGGCGGACCTGGACGCCTTGACGATCTGGAGCCGTACCCAATGTCAGCCGGTGATCGATCGCCTCGCGGATGAGCATGATGCGCCTCCAGAAAAAGGCCGCCGATCCCTAAGCCGACAACTCTCCGCAAGTCATCCAGAGCCCGACCGTCATCGGCTAACCCACCGAAAGAATAGCGAAAAGAAGGCCGCGCCAACACCGCCTTTTATCTTGCCCT
>NZ_JACARP010000133.1:0-1135 GCF_013386595.1 Brevundimonas sp. P7753
GCAATACGGCAGCCGCCGTCCTGGCGGGCGTGGCGGTGATCGGTCTGGCGGCGGCCCTGGCGCACCACAACCGCAACCACGACAACCGCGACGAACGCCACGACGACGACTATTCGCGCGGCTATCAGGACGCCCTCTATGGCGCGACCTACGACCGCAACGACAGCGAGAGCTATCACGACGGCTATCTNNGCAGCAATCGTCGCGCGTCCAACACCGACCACGTCCGCCGCGCGCCGTGGGCGGCGCAGCAGGCCTGCTCGGCGCGCGCCGACGACTTCCAGAACCGGCCCCGCGGCAGCTCGGCCCCGATCAGCGTGCGCGATCTCGGCGGCGGCGATTGGCGGATGGTGATGGGGACCGGCCCCTATCGCTCGGTCTGCGTCGTCAGCAACGACGGCCGGGTGCGCAGCATCGACCCCTATTGATCGCTGACGTTCGTCAGGCGAGCAGCCGGGTCAGCAGGGCCGTCGTCGAGGGATCGAGGTCGGGTGAGGGAGCGCCTGCGGCCACGTCCTTGAGCACCGCCTTGGCCAGGACCTTGCCCAGTTCGACGCCCCACTGGTCGAAGCTGTTGATGTCCCAGATCACGCCCTCGACGAAGGTCTTGTGCTCATAAAGGGCGATCAGGGCGCCCAGGGCCTGGGGCGTCAGCCGGTCCATCAGGATGGCGGTCGAGGGGCGGTTGCCGGGGAAGGTCTTGTGCGGGGCCAGGCGGTCGGCCTCGGCCTCCGACGCGCCTGAGGCGATCAGTTCGGCATGGGCCTGGGCCTCTGTTTTGCCCTGCATCAGGGCCTGACCCTGGGCCAGGGCGTTGGACCAGAGAGGGCTTTCGGACGCGCCGTTGAGGGTGCTGGCGACTATGATGAACTCGGCCGGGACGACCTGCGGTCCCTGATGGATCTGCTGGAAGAAGGCATGCTGGCCGTTGGTGCCGGGTTCGCCGAAGACGACGGGGCAGGTCGGACGACCGACGGGCGCGCCGTCGCGGCGCACCCGCTTGCCGTTCGACTCCATCTCCAGCTGCTGCAGGAAGGCGGGCAGGCGGCGCAGGCCGTGGGCGTAGGGAGCGACGGTGCGGGCGGGGCGGTGAAGGCCGTCGACATTGTAGATCTGGGCCAGGGCCAGCAGGACC
>NZ_JACARP010000134.1:0-3918 GCF_013386595.1 Brevundimonas sp. P7753
GGTGACCATTGCCGTGCGCGGGGCGCCCAGCTGGAACTGGCCGGTGCCCGTGGTCGAGGTCGTAATGTCGCCCAGGTACTCTTCGTCGAACAGGTTGATGACGTTCAGCTGGATGTAGGAACCGCCGGCGCCGACCGAAGCTAGGTTGTAGCGGACGTCCAGGTCGAAGGTCAGGTAGTCAGGAGCGACTTCGGTGTTGACGTCGTTCGAGAAACGCTCGCCGACATACTTGCCCTGCAGACCCAGGTCGAACTTGCCGATCGTGTAGGCGGCGCGAGCGCCGAACTGCCAGTCGGGGGTCTCGACCAGCTGGTTTCCGGCGATCTTGATGAAGATCGGCTTGCCGGTGACCTTGTCCGTGCCGTTCGGCAGGTCGTTCTTCACTTCGCTGTCGGTGTAGGTGAACGAACCGGTCAGGTTCAGGTTCTCCATCGGCGACCAGCCGATCTGACCGTCGACGCCCTGCAGGGTCACGTCGCCGACGTTACGCGTCAGGAACAGGCCGGCGGCTTCGTCGAAGGTGCGCACGATGCGGTTGGCGTAGTCCGTCTTCCACACGGCGACCGAAGCGATCACCGAACCCGACTGGAAGCGGTACCCCAAGTCATAGGAGTTGGTGGTTTCCGGTTCCGGGTTCACGTCGACGACGTCGTACAGGTCGTCGGTGCGCGGGGCCGAGAAGCCTTCAGCATACGAGGCGTAGATCGACTGGTTCTCAGCGAACTTCCAGGTCACGCCGGCGTTCGGCAGGAAGGCGTCGTACTTCTTCTCGAACGAACGCGGCTTGCCGTATTCCAGCGGCTCCGGGTTGGGATTGGAAGTCGACGGCTGGGGATTCGGGTTCATCGACGACGTCGGGAAGGTGACCAGACCGTCGCCGTCCGCGTCAACGCCGACCTGCGTGGTGCAGTAGGCGTTGAAAGTGTCGCGCTGGTAGCAGTAGTTGTTCAGTTCGCGGTCAAAGAAGGGCGCGCGGGCGCCCAGGGTCACGTCGACCGTGTCGTTGAAGAACGAGCCGCGGTATTCGGCCGCGATCTGATTCAGCATGGCGTACGACAGACGGTTACGACGTTGCAGGATCGTGCCGTCGGGCAGCTTGACCGGGCGGCCATTACGACCGGCGAACGGATCTTCCGGGAAGCCGTTGGCGTCGATGAAGCCGAACTGCCCGGTCTGGCGGTGACGACCCCAGTCGAAGGTATAGGCCAGGCGGAACTGGTGATCCTCGGCCGCGTCCCAGATCAGCGAGCTGGTGACGCCATAGCGGTGCGTGTTGGTGATGTTCGGGCGGAACAGGGTCACGCGCGTGGCGCCGTTGATCACGCCATCGCCGTTCAGGTCGACGCCGGCAGCCGACGAGTTGCCGATCAGCTGCGGATCGGTTTCGCTCATCGTCTGGGTGCCGCCGCCGTGGGCCAGGGTGTACTGGAACGATGGGTCGATCGTCAGCTTCAGCGTGTCGCTCAGGGTGAAGCGCGACTGGCCGCGGATGTTGCCGGTGTTCGACGGGTTGATCGCCGTGGCTTGCGAACGGATCGTGTTGTAGTTGTCCTTCTCGTAAGCGCCGCCCGCGTTGAACTGGGCCAGCGTGACGCGCGGCATGAACTCGTTGCGGTTCTCGTTATAGTGACCGGTCACGGCGATGAAGTCGCCGTTGTCGCCCAGCGGCTGATAGATGCGGCCGTTCAGCTGCATCTTATCGACGCCGCCGGCGCCCACGAAGTGATCATAGACGGTCTTCGAGGCCGCGAACCAGGCCGAGGTGCCCCACGGGCCGAATTCACCGGTGTCCATCAGGGCGAAGATGCGCTTGTATCCGTACTCGCCGATCGAGGGCTGCAGGATGACGCCGAAGTCCTTGGCCGGACGACGCGTGATGTAGTTGACGGTGCCGCCGGTAGCAGACGCGGTAGGGCTGTCCACGTCGGTCGTGCCAAGATTGACGGAGGCGCGCTGAATCAGTTCCGGGTCCAGCTGCTGGTTCGAGTAAATAGCGTAGTTGCCGGTATCGTTCAGCGGAATGCCGTCTTGCGTCAGCGAAACGCGGGCCGCGTCAAAGCCGCGGATGGTCAGGTCGCCGCCGGCCGAGNNCGGCCACAACGCCTTCGATGGCGCGCGGACCGCGAGCACCGGTGACAACGACGTCGCCGACCTGAGTGGCGCGGTCCTCGACCGCTTGCGAGGCTGTCGACTGGGCCGAAGCGGCGCCGGCCATGAGGACGCCGCTCATGAGGGCGGTGGTCGCCCAGAACAGCTGTTTGCGGTTGGTCATCAGTCGGTATCCCCAGTGATGTAATCGGAAGGCCACGCACGGCAGGCCCTACGCCTGTCGCGATATGGGCTGGGCCATAAGGCCCCTGAGGGAAGTTTGGGCGACAGTCGCGTGACAGTGATGTGACAGGCACCAAGGGTGGCCATAACGCCACACCCCTGTGGATTGTCGGAATCAGTCCCGCATCGAGGCCGGCCGACCGAAAGCGTCAGCGATAGCCGAGGCCGTCCAGACCATGGCTCGCGGCTCGTGATAATTGCCGTTGATCTGGGTCCGGGCGATCACATGGGCGCGGAACCGCGCGAACAGCGACGCATCGGCCGCGACGGGCGCGCGCCAGAAGCCGTCCAACGGCTGCTGATCGGTCATGCCCGCGAAATCAAAGAAGGCTTGCCCCAGAACCTTGACGGGGGTGTGGAAACCCAGCGCCGACAGGGCTGCGCTGGAGTTATTGACCACCATGCCGCACGAGGCCCGGCACAACTGAGCCAGGTTGCCGCCGTCGATGAAGTCGACTCGCCCCGTCAGACCGCGCTCCGCCGCCAGTCGGCGCGTGACGGCGCCCAGGTTGACCAGACCTGGGTCCAGAGGGTGATTCTTGACCACCAGCCGGCGATCCGCCGGAGCATGGCGCGCGAAGCTGTCCATCACCTCTGCCAAGAATGCGGCGTTGTCGGCGAAACGGGAATAGCGCAGCAGCTGAGCATCCCCCTCGCGCTGAAGACAGACGATGAAGAAGGGACCGCGCGCCTGAATGACATCTGCATCCAACTGGCGTCGTGACTGAAAGGCCAGCCCCAGATAGCGACCGACGTGACCCAGACACTGAAGCCAAGGCGCCACCGAATAGGGCGACCGATAGCGAGGATAGAGGGGGCCGCCCAGCCATGCGACAAAATGATAAAGGCTGATGTTGATCACGTGATGCGGCAGAATCTTGCCGATCGGCCGCGTCACCGGCAGCGGCGGGGTTGGGTCCGCGTAGTCACTGTCTTTACGCGGCAGACCGCTGGAGGCGTTCACGCCGTTGCGCTCAACCGTCACCCAGTCGGGGCGGAAGTAGCCATTTTCAAGCACCCAGACATCAGCCTCCAGGCGATCAAGCTGGGCCAACACGCCTTGATTGTAGATCCCGCCTTCACCGAAGACGATAATGTCGGTGAAATTCCGTGACAGCTCGATCAACCGCTCAGGCCAGCGACTAGGGCTGTCGCTAAAGACCACTGCGCCGGACCGCAGCCATCCCGCCGCATCACCGGCGTTGAAAATCATGCGAGCGACGTCAGCGCCCCGACGCTCTAGAGCCTGCGCCAGAACACGATCAAACCGCCCGAAGGGTGCGGTTACAATCAAGAAACGACGGTCTCTTAGGGACGCCATGACCGATAGGTCAACGGTCAGCTGATCGGGATCAAATGGCGCGAGCAAACGCGTGGGTTCTTTCCAAGGGACGCGGCCTTTTCCTAGTGCCAAGGCTATACAGATGACAAGGCTGATAAGCAGAATCGGCGGTATTTGAACAGCAGGAAAAGAGAAAGTCGCCGGCTCGACACCGGGCCAGCGACTAACTGCTTTCAACAATCCAAAGTCTCAGAGGCCCGAGTGCGGCCTTCAGCCACACTCGGGCCTCTGAACCTTAGAAGTTG
>NZ_JACARP010000135.1:0-15158 GCF_013386595.1 Brevundimonas sp. P7753
GATCTGCTGGACGTGGCGCGCGCGGAGTCCGGCGCGGTCAAGGTCGAGTTGCGGCCGACCGATGTGGCGGGCCTTCTGGAAGACGTGCGCCGCGCTCTGATTCTGAAGCCGGAGGTCAGGGGGTTGTCGATTGACGTTCTGATCGAGGGAGACGCCTTGGTCGCCCAGGCGGATTCCCAGCGTCTGGCGCAGGTGATCGGCAACCTGGCCAGCAATGCGGTCAAGTACGGCGCAGCGGGCGGGCGGGTGAAACTGCGCGCGGCCTGGGCCGACGATCGCGTGCGGATCGAGGTGATCGACTACGGGCCGGGGTTGTCGCCGGAGAAACAGGCCCAGTTGTTCGAACCGTTCAACCGCCTGGGGCTGGAGCGTTCGGCCATTGAAGGGCACGGCATCGGCCTGGCCCTGGCCAAGCGCCTGACGGAACTTCAGGGCGGCGAGATCGGCGTCATATCGGCGCCGGGCGAGGGGGCGACCTTCTGGGTCGAACTGCCGGCGGCTTGACCAGCGGGCGGGGCGGTGGCCAAGGTTCCTATATGAAAACCGTGCTTCTCGCCTCCGTCCTTTTGAGCGCCGCTCCCGTGGCGGCTCAGGCCCAATCTCAGGCCCAATCCCAGAGCGCCGAGGAACTCACCCGGTTGCTGAACGGCGGCCCCCCGGCTGCGTCGCGTCCGGCGACAGCGCCTGCTCCCGCTGCGGCGCCCGCGCCTGTTCAGGTGACTCCGGCCGCCCCGGCCGGACCCGCTCCAGCGCCGACGCCACGCGCTGCGCCCGCCTCGACGACCACTGCGCCCGTCCGCGCCCCGGCTGCCGCCACGCCGGTCGCACCGGCTCGGACGCCCGCGCCGACGCCGTCAGCAGCTCCGACAGCCGTTCAGGCCCCTGCGCCCGCTCCGGCCCCCGCACCTGCTGCGGCGGCTTCGCCTGCGCCGGTCGTGCTCAGCCCGGCGGCGGTCGGCGCCCTGCCGTTCCGCATCGAGCTGCCGACCGGGTTCCAGATGGTCGAGGGAAGGGGAGCGCCGGACGCCAAGGTCTGGTCCGTGCGCAAGGCGGGCAAGACCCTGGCCATGATCTATGCCGGGCCGTCGTCGCAGTTTCCCATCTATGACGGCGAGCAGGTGACAGCGGCGGGCCGCGTCTCGGTCATCGTGCCGGAGGGGACGCGCCGGATCGCCATGGAACATCTGTTCCAGCGGCCCGAGGCTCCGCAGGAAATCCACGTCTGGCTGATGAGCCTCGACGGCGCCGACCGCGACGCCGCCGAGCGGATCGCCCAATCGGTCGATCCCAAATAGGCCCCAAACCTACTCCGACCAGACGGCGAGGTCGTTGCCGGACGGGTCGCGGAAGTGGAAGCGCCGCCCACCGGGGAAGGCGAAGATCGGGTGGGTGATTTCTCCACCCGCCGCCTGCACCTTCGCCAGCATGGCTTCAAGGTCTTGGGCGTAGAGGATGGGCAGGGGCTTTGGCGTCATCGCCTCGGTGGTGAAGCCGCCGTCCAGGCCTTCGCCAAACGCCGCATAGTCAGGCCCGTAGTCTTGGAACACCCAACCAAAGGCTGCGGCGTAGAAGGCCTTGTGTGCGGCCATATCGGTGGCGGGCAGTTCGAGGTAGTCCAGCTTGCCGTCTTCGCGCATGGCGACTCTCCAGAAAATGGAGGCGGACGCTTGCACGACAGACGATCCTGCGCAAAACTGCAAATGGTTCGCAAATGCAGGAGTCGGCCCATGATCGTCCTGAGCGCCGGATGCGCCTCGCTGGCTTCGCTCATGCGCGACGCGGAGCGATGGGCGGGGCGGGAAATGAAACGGGCGCCGGTCGAAAACGACCGACGCCCGCGTCTGGTGTCCACCAATGGCGGCGATCAGCGCGCCGTCTGGGTCTCGCCCGCGCGCCACACGCGATAGCGCACCTCGACGTCGGACGGGGCGTAGACCACCACCGGCAGACGCGAGTTGTAGCGGATCAGAGGCTGTTCCTGCGTGGTGACGAAGGCCTGGCGCTCCGAGCCGGGAGGGCAGCCCATCATCGTGCCGGCCGCGTTCCCCAGGGCCGGCAGGACGTAGTAGTCATAGCCCCAACCCTCGGCCGTGCGGGTCTCCAGTCGACCGCCGAAGAACTGGCGGTTGCAGTCCACCGTCTGGGTCTTACCCAGGATCAACTCGACCTTCAGCGCGCTTTCGTCGGCCTGGGCCGGCAGGGTGATGACGTGGCGCGTCTGACCCACGCTGGCGGCAGGGAAGGCCTTCAGGGCGTCGCTGGTCTGAGCGCTGGGCGTGCTGTCGGCCATCGGGCTTCCCGCCTGAGCGGTGGCGCAGGCCGCCAGGGTCAGGGCGGCGACGCCGGCGAAGAGGGAGGGGAGGATTTTCAAAGGCATAGTCTCCACGGCCAAGATTAGCGTGACCGTGGAGAACGCCACAGCTTCAGGGCAGTTCCACGGCCATGGCCACGGCTTCGCCGCCGCCGATGCACAGCGAGGCCATGCCCTTCTTGCCGCCGCGCGCCTGAAGCGCCGCCAGCAGGGTGGACAGGATGCGTGCGCCCGAGGCGCCGATGGGGTGGCCGAGCGCCGTGGCGCCGCCGTTGACGTTCAGTTTGGCCCGGTCGATGCCCAGTTCCTGCTGCGCGATCATGGCGACGACCGCGAAGGCCTCGTTGATCTCCCACAGGTCCACGTCCTCGACCGACCAGCCGGCCTTCTTCAGCGCCTTTTGCATGGCCGGGACGGGGGCGGTGGTGAACAGGCCCGGCTCATGGGCGTGGGCGGCGTGGGCGACGACGCGGGCGACGATGGGCAGGCCCAGGGCCTTGGCCGTGCTCTCGCGGGTCATGACCAGGGCTGCTGCTCCATCCGAGATCGAGGAGGCGTTGGCGGCGGTGATGCCGCCGTCCTTGGTGAAGGCGGGGCGCAGGGTGGGGATCTTGGCCGGGTCGGCCTTGCCGGGCTGCTCGTCTTCGCTGACCGTGACCGTGCCCTTGCGGGTGGCGACCTCGACCGGGACGATTTCGGCCTTGAAGGCGCCCGAGGCGATGGCGGCCTTGGCGCGGGTCAGGCTTTCGATGGCGTATTCGTCCATCTGTTCACGGGTGAACTGGTACTGGGCGGCGGTGTCCTCGGCGAAGACGCCCATGGCCTTGCCGGGGGAATAGGCGTCTTCCAGACCGTCCATCATCATGCTGTCGACGATGACGTCGTGGCCGATGCGGGCGCCGCTGCGGTGCTTGTTCATCAGGTAGGGGGCGCCGGTCATGGACTCCATGCCGCCGGCGACGATGACCTCGGCGGTGCCGGCCAGAAGGGCGTCGTGCGCCATCATGGCGGCTTGCAGGCCAGAGCCGCACATCTTGTTCACCGTGGTCGCCTCGACGTGTTTGCCCAGGCCTGCGCCGATGGCGGCCTGACGCGCCGGGGCCTGGCCCAGACCGGCGGGCAGGACGCAGCCCATGTAGATCTGCTCGACCTTTTCAGGGGCGAGGCCGGCGCGCTCGACGGCGGCCTTGACGGCGGCGGCGCCAAGGTCGGTGGCCTTGACCGTGGACAGGGCGCCCTGGAAGCCGCCCATGGGCGTGCGGGCGAAGGAGACGATGACGACGGGATCGGATGCGGCGGTCATGAGGGCGTTTCCAGTATGAATCGTTTCGGGGGGATTAGGGGAGGCGAAGGGCCGCTGGCAAGCATAGCCACCGAAGAGGGTTCAGAGCAGTTTGCGGCGCTGCCGGGCCAGGGCCAGGGGGCGGCCGTCCGCGCCCCAGGCGACAGCCTCGTCCATCGACCAGCCGAGGCCGTGATCCAGCAGCCGGTATTCGAAGAAGGCCCAGCCGTCGGGCGCGGTCTCGGGCGTCGGGTCGTTGATGAAATCGTAGCGCAGATCGACGCTGGTCATCATGGGCGGCGCCTTGAAGGCGGTCCAGGCAGGCGGATAGAGGGCGTCCAGCAGGTAGGCCAGGCGAAGCTCGTCCAGGGGCGCGCCGTCGCGGGTGCGCATCCAGACCCGCTCGACGACGGGCTTGCCTTCATTGCCGCCCAGGATGTTGGGGCCGCCGTCGAAGCGATAGTCGACGTGCTGCGAGAAGCGCGGGGCCATGGGGCCGCTGAGGCCCGGCGCGTCGCTGTCCAGCACGGGCGGCGGGGTCAGAAGGGGGCTGAGGGTTTCGACGCTGTCGCCGTCCGCGCCATAGGTGGCGCTGGCGTGGTGGGTCAGGCGCGCGCCTTGCCCGCCCTCGACCACGGCATAGGCGACGTTGCGGCCGCCACGCAGCAGGCGCGGACGGAAATGGATCGGCTGGCCGTATTTGGCGGCGGCCAGATACTGGACGGTCAGGCTGCGCAAGGGCGCCTTGATGTCCAGGCCCTGACGCATGGCCCCGGCGCACAGGGCCGCCAGCAGACCGCCGAAGGGGAAGCCCGCCTCGGGCGGTGCGACGATGGGACCGTTAGAAAACTCGCCCGACAGGTGGGCGGCGAGGCCATGCTCGTCGGGCGTCAGGGTCAGGGCGTCGTGCAGCAGGTCGGCTTCGGTCATCGGTCCACGCAACAGCAGGCGAAAGAGGCGCGGGCGGAAACTGAAGCGTCGCCGCCCGCAAGTCGAGGGATGCAGGAACCACGGGGGAGCCGCTAGTTCGTTGCCTAAAGAAACTGACAAACTGCGTCGCGATTGGCAACCCACTTGTCAAAAGCCTGACGCGGGGTCACTTTCCGCTGCATGGGACGCACCGCCGACTATAGCCGCCAGAGCTGCTCGATCGCCGCCACGCTGGAGGTGATCGGCGATCCGTGGACCCTGCTGGTCATCCGCGACGCCTTTAACGGCGTGCGCCGGTTCGAACAGTGGCAGGAGCGGCTGGGCGTGGCCCGCAACGTCCTGGCCGCGCGGCTGAAGTCGCTGGTGCAGCACGGAGTGCTGGAGCCGCAGCTCTATTCCGAACGCCCGCCGCGCAACGAATACGTCCTGACGCCCAAGGGCAAGGACCTGTACGGGGTCCTGGTGACTCTGCACGCCTGGGGCGAGAAGCATGTCTATGGCGAGGCCGACAGCGGCGTCGCCATGATCCACAAGACCTGCGGCCACGACCTCAAGCCCCGTATAGCCTGCGGCCACTGCAACGAGATCGTCAAACCCCGCGACATCGAAGTCACCTGGGCCGAGAACCGGCCCACCGTCGGCGACATGATGCCCAAAGAAGACGCGGCTTAAGGCGGGCGGCCTGCTCGTCACCGGGCCGGTTGGCTCGGGTTTCAAGAGAGATGATGGTTCAGCTCGACCTAAGAACCAAGATGCTCGCCGCCTGCTTTTCGGCGGTGGCAGGCTTTGTTGATGTTGTCGGCTTCCTGATGACCGGCGGATTTTTCGTCTCGTTCATGAGCGGGAATTCGACAAGACTGGGCGTCGGCATCGCCGAAGGAAGTTCGACCGTCGCCGTCGCCGGCGGCCTGATCCTCACCTTCGTGGCGGGCGTGGTCTTGGGCGCCAGCGTCGGCCGCCTTGCCAAGGGGCACAAGGAACCGGCCATTCTGAGCCTTGTGACCGGCCTTCTGGCGCTGGCCCTTGTGATGCATGGGTTCGGCCTGGGCGTGTGGGCCGTCCTTCCGCTGGCTCTGGCCATGGGAGCGCAGAACACGGTCTTCGCGGAAAACGGCGAAGTCAGAGTGGGCCTGACCTACATGACTGGCACCTTGGTGAAGTTCGGCAAGCGGCTGACAGCCTCGCTGTGGGGCGGCGACCCTTTTGGGTGGCTTCCCTATCTTCTGCTGTGGGTGGGGCTGTTGACCGGCGCAATCCTGGGCGCGCTGACCTTCGCCCGTTTTGGCCCCAGCGCCTTGGCGGCGGCCGTCGTGGCGATGCTGCTGCTGACCATGGC
This sequence comes from Brevundimonas sp. P7753, assembly GCF_013386595.1. Lineage (NCBI taxonomy): Bacteria > Pseudomonadati > Pseudomonadota > Alphaproteobacteria > Caulobacterales > Caulobacteraceae > Brevundimonas > Brevundimonas sp. P7753. Next base: position 5,860 of record NZ_JACARP010000135.1, read on the forward strand.
CTCCATTGCGGCCGACAGAGGCAGGCTTCGCTAGGCCTAGGTCTGCAACCGGCCGATTTCAGTCCTGGCTTGGGGGGCGATGGCGGGCATTCGCGTCCAGGCCGGAAAGCGGATGCTGTAAACGCTAGAAAAGGGTGGTTGGCCGCCTTATAGCCTGAGCGAGAAATTAGTTCTTTGCCTCCTGTTCGACTGATGTGGCTCTCGCGTCTCGCAGTACTTTCCGGCGTATTCGACGACGCTTCTTGGCTGTCTCTTTTTCCAGCCAAGCGGCCATTCTCCAGAGCCACAAACCGATCCAAGCAACTCCCCAGGCAACCCCAATCGCTATCGTGAACCAGTTCCACCCTGCGAGTGCGCCGGGAACAACGCCGGCCGCCACGATTAGCGCGACGGCTTGGTTGCTCATGTAGCGGTCAATATCTTTATCGATCCATCGCACGAGAGCAGCAAACAACGGTCTCCTCCTGGGTAGCGAGGTTAGTGACTCTACGAGTCTCTGTACCCCGCTCCCCTATTGGGCCAAACATAAAGTCCGCAACGGGTCGGACGCGGCTTCTCAACCTCGCCCTTCGGGTCACTCCGCCTTGCGGACGTAGCGGTTCAGGAAGGCCAGATAGGAGTCCTGGGCCTTGATGCGGTTGGCGCGGCGCTGGAAGCCGTGGCCTTCGTCGGGGAAGACGACGTATTCGACCGGCACGTTGTTGGCCCGGACCTTTTCGACCAGCTCGTCGCTCTCGACCTGAAGCACGCGCGGGTCGTTGGCGCCCTGGATCACCAGCAGGGGGCGCTGGATCTTCTCGGCGTGGAACAGGGGGGAGATGGCGCGGTGACGCACGGCGTCGGTCGCCGGGTCGCCCATTTCGTCGAACAGGGCCACGCGCTGCGCGCCCCACCAAGCGGGGATGGATTCCAGGGTCCGCACCCAGTTGGTCACGCCGAAGATGTCGATGCCGGCCTCGAACTTGTCCGGGTGGAAGGCCAGGGCCGCGGCGGTGATGTAGCCGCCGTAGGAGCCGCCCATGACCGCGACCTGATCATCGGCCACCCAGTCCTGCGCCCGCAACCAGTCGCCGCCGGCGACGATGTCGCGCAGGTCGGCCTCGCCGTGCTTCTTGTCGTCCATGTGGAAAAAAGTCTTGCCGTAGCCTGACGAGCCCCGGTTGTTGGCGCCCAGCACCGCATAGCCGTGATTGACCAGGTGCTGGACCATGGCCGAATAGCCGCGCCGCGTCTGGCCGCCCGGCCCGCCGTGGACCAGGACGACCGCCGGGGCCGGGTTGGCGGCCGAGGCGCCCTTGGGCCGATAGAGGACTGCCGGGACCATGACGCCGCCTTCGCCTGGGTAGCGGACGATGGTCGCCTCGACCAGGTCGCTTTCCTTGATCGCGGGGTTCAGGGCCGAGGTCAGGCGACGCGCCTGTCCGGTCGACAGGTCGGCGACGAAGACGTCGGCGGGCGAGGTGTCGGACACCACGGTGAAGGCGGCCAGATCGGCGCCGGGATCGAAGCGGACGCCGGTGATGTCGCCCTGGGGCAGGCCGGTCAGGCGGACGGGCGCGCGGGTCTGCGCATCCTCGATGGTCAGTTCGGTCGAGGCGTCAGCGTTAACGGCGGTGACCCGATAGCGGCCGTTGGGCGAGAACGAGACGTACATGACGTCCCAGTCGGCCTGGGTCGTGCGGTTGTGGGCCTTGTTGGCGATGTCATAGGCGTATGCCTGGGCGAACTCGCCGTCCTGATTGCTGGTGTAGATCAGGGTCGCCCCGTTGGGACCGAAGCCGCTGACGTCATAGGCCACGTCGCCGGTGTGTTGCGAGATCAGGTAGGGCTCGCCGCCTGCCTGAAGATCAGCGAGATAGATGTCGGAGTTGGCGCTGGTGTGAGACTTGATCAGGGCGACCAGGCGACCGTCGCCGGATACGGCCGTGATGTTGAGGCCGGGGTTCTGGAACACCAGTTTCCGCTCATAGGTGGTCGCGTCATAGGCATAGACGTCGAAGGCCGAGGCGTCGCGTTCGTTGCTGGTCAGCCAGAAGGTCTGGCCGTCGTCGCTGAAGCCGACGAAGCCGGCCTTGACCTTGTCGCCGGGCGTCAGGTCGCGCAGCGTCCCATCGGTTTCGCGCACGTAGATGTGGGTCAGTTCGTTGCCGCCCTGATCCGCCGCCACAAGGATGCGACGGCCGTCGGGGAAGTAGCTCTGGGCGAAGGTGGCGTTGGTGGTCGAGGCGGTCAGCGGCACGGGGTCGCCGCCCGCGACGGGCAGGGCGTAGGCGTTGAACACGCCTGTCTGATCCGACGAGATCAGGACGTGGCTGCGCCCCTCGGAGAAGGCCAGGCCGTCCGGGTTGGCCATCGAGAAGCTGGTCGTCTCGAAGAACTGGGCGGCGGTGTAGGGCGTGGCGGCGGTCGAAGCGGCCTGGGTCTGGCCGGGCGCAGGGGGTTCGGTCGCGGCGAGGGCGGGAACAGCGGCGACAAGAGTCAGGGCGGAAACCATGCAGGCGAAGGAGCGCATTCTGAGCCTCGTGAGGTGCGTGATGACCTGATGAGGCTGGAGCATGGCCGTATGGATGCGGCCTGTCTCGAAAATAAACGATCGAGGTTCTGTGGCGTCAGGCCGCAGGGCCGCTTTTCAGAACCATCAAGGGAATGACGATGTCCTCTTCGTCGTCGAGGTGACGGATCAGCCCAGGGGCGGCGCGGTCCAGCACGTCGGCCAGGCGATGGGCATGGTCCGAGGCGCCGGGCGATTGCGCCGCGACCCCCTGATGGAAGGCTACGGCGGATTGGTAAAGGGCGTCCAGATGCGCGTGGATGGCGTCGTGATCGCGGTCTAGCAGGTCGAGGCCGGGCTGGATTCGCGGTTCGATCAGGCGGAACTGCGGGAAGTAGTGGCCGCTCTCGATCCGGTGGTGGCCGTCCAGGTGCTGGAGGAAGGCCTGTAGCGTCGGGATCAGGGTGCCGTGGAGGCCGTGCGGGTCCAGCGCGCCGGAGCGCCATCGTGCAGCGGCGTCGGCCATATGCCGCTGTTGGGCGCGGAAGCCGGCGTGCATTTGCAGCCAGAAGGCGGCGGATTCGGGCAAGGCCTCGGTCCAGCGCTCACGCGGGAAGGCGTCGCGCAGATAGAGCATGTCGGCGGGCAGGCCGGGGCGAAGGCCCAAGGTCAGCCCGTCGTGAGGCGCATCAGACGACAGCGGTGGTGCTCTGGATGAAGCCGCCGCCCAGGACGCGGTCGGGATCGGCGGGGTCGTAGAGGGCGCAGGCCTGGCCGGGGGCGACGCCTTCTTCACCCTCATCGAAGACGACGGAGATGCGGTTGTTATTGTCCATGCTAAGACGGGCCGGGGACGGCTGGCGGGTCGAGCGGACGCGGGCCAGGACGGGGGCGCCGTCGCGGGCGGCTTCCTCGATCGTGGCTTGATCGCCGAGCCAGTTGGTTTCTTCCAGGATCAGGCTGGCGGTCAGCAGGGCCTCGCGCGGGCCGACGATGACGCGGCGCTTGTCGGGGTCCAGCTTGGTCACGAACAGAGGCTCGCCCACGGCGACGTTCAGGCCCCGGCGCTGGCCGATGGTGTAGTCGGTGATGCCGCCGTGTTTCCCGAGCACGCGGCCGTCCATGTGGACGATCTCACCGGCTTCGCGGCCTTGTGGACGCAGACGGTCGATCAGGGTGCGATAGTCGCCGGACGGCACGAAGCAGATGTCCTGGCTGTCCGGCTTGGCGGCGATCTTCAGCCCCAGGGCGGCGGCGACGCCGCGCACCTGGGGCTTTTCCAGATCGGCCAGTGGGAAGCGCAGATAGTCGAGCTGCGCCTGGGTGGTGGCGAACAGGAAGTAGGACTGGTCGCGCGAGTGATCGACGGCCTTCCTCATCTGCGAGCGGTTTCCGGCGAGGGCGCGGCGGACGTAGTGGCCGGTGGCCATGGCCTCGGCGCCCAGGTCGCGGGCGACGTCCAGCAGGTCGCGGAACTTGACCGTCTGATTGCAGCGAATGCAGGGGACCGGGGTCTGACCCTTCAGATAGGAATCCGCGAACTGGTCGATCACGGCGTCCTTGAAGCGGCTTTCGTAGTCGAGGACGTAGTGGGGGATGCCGATCAGCTCGGCGGCCAGACGGGCGTCGTGGATGTCCTGACCGGCGCAGCAGGCGCCCTTCTTCTTCAGGGCGGCGCCGTGGTCGTAGAGCTGGAGCGTGACGCCGACCACGTCATAGCCGGCCTTGGCCAGCAAGGCGGCGACGACGGTGGAATCCACCCCGCCCGACATGGCCGCGACCACGCGGGCGCCGACCGGCAGGCCGACCGCCTGTCGCGCGCTCTCGATCGCGGCGTCCATGTCGGCGGCGCCGGACATGGGGGCGATGGTCGGGATGGGGCAGATGTCGTCAGCCAGGGTCATCGCCGCCATATAGAGGTCCCTGCGTTCGATTTCGAGGCGGGGGGCGCAAAACCCTGCACGTCATCCTCGGGCTTGACCCGAGGATCGAGCGAAGTGGCGCGCTCATTGTTGAGACGTCACGCAGACGGACAACCCGATCCTCGGGTCAAGCCCGAGGATGACGGCGGTTGGGGGCGGCCGGAAACGACAAAGGCCGCCTCCGTCACCGGAAGCGGCCTTTATCCTTGGGCCTATCGCGCTTCGCGCTACTTGAGGCCCATCAATCCCGGTAGCTCTGGATGCGCGTGGTGCGCAGGCCTTGCATGCCCCATTTGTCGATCGCCTGTTGCCAGGCGATGAATTCCTCAGCCGTCAGACGATACTTCGTCAGGGCGTCTTCCAGGCTGATCAGACCGCCGCGAACGGCGGCGACCACTTCAGCCTTGCGGCGGATCACCCAGCGGTTCGTTTCCGCCGGCGGGAGATCGCGCAGGGTCAGCGGCGTGCCCGTCGGGCCGACCACATATTGTTCGCCTCTACTATTCAGGCGTCGCTCTTGCAGCATGGGCTTAAGCCTCTTTCACCACCACCATCGACGCGTACCCTAGGCGCGCCCCGGCTAAGGGGCGTTTAAGCGTCGTGGTGAAGGAATGGCTAAGACGCATCCTTCGCCCCCGGCGCGCGCGGGGCGCCGGAAACGAAGGATTCATCGAGTCTAACAAAGGCTTACTCACGGAGTCGCGTTAAGCGATCAGCGCTTGATGCTGAGCAGTTCGGCCAGCATCTCGTCCGCCGTCGTGATGATCTTGGACGAAGCCGAATAGGCGCGCTGGGTGGTGATCAGGCTGGTGAACTCGGCGGATAGGTCGACGGTCGAGGATTCCAGTTGCTGGGCCGCGATCATGCCCGAGCCGCCCGTACCAGCCGCCTTCAGGTTGAAGGTGCCGCTGTCCAGGCTGACGCGGAAGGCGTTGCCGGTGACCTGACGCAGGCTGTCGGGGCTGGGGAAGGTGGCGATGGCGACCTGGGCGATCCGGCGCATGACGCCGTTGTCGAAGATGGCGGTGACGAAGCCGTTCTCGTCGATCTTGATGTCCGACAGGTTGCCGAAGGCGGTGCCGTTGGTGACCGTGGACTGCACGATCGAGGCCGTGTTCAGCTGGCTGAGGCCGCCGGCCGAGGTGGCCAGGTCCAGGGTCAGGGTCTGGGCCGAGATGCCCAGGCCGTCGGCCCACTTCACCTTCAGGTCGTCGGCCGGGTCGGCCGGGTCGATGACCATGTTGGGGTCGGACTTGCCGAAGTCCAGGACGGCGTTAGCCGGGTCGTCGAACAGGCCCTTGCCCGCAGGCCAGCCCTGCATGGTCGAGATGTCGAGGCGGCCCGCCGGGGTGAAGGCGATGACGCCCTTCTTGATCTGGCCGTTCGAATAGGCCCCGCCGGTGACCACGTCCTCGGCCGGGACGGCGACGATTTCGGCGTACCATTCGTTGGCCACGTCGCTCTTCAGCAGACGGATTTCGATGTTGCGCTGACCGCCCTTGGAGTCCGAGACCGGGATGTTGATCTTGAAGTCCGGCTTCACGCCAAGCGGATTGTCATCCTCGCCATTATACATGGCCATCGAGTTGATGGACGGATCGTACTTGGTCTTGGCGATGTTGTTGGTGGTGATGCCGAGACCGGGCGAGCCCAAGGCGACGGTTCCGCCCGAGGGCAGGGTCAGGTTTGCGAGCGCGCCATCGACCGAGGCGCCGGCGGGCGTCAGACCGGCCAGGCCCACCAGGGCGCCGCCGGCGTCATAGGTGGCGACCGCGTTGATGGTTTCGATGCCGGTCTTGATTGTGACGTTGTACTCGTTGGCGACGCCGGTTGGCGAATAGCGGACGGTGAAGTCCTTGGGGCCTGACGCGGCGGGAACCATGGCGACGCCCGTATATTTCTGCGGGGCGGAGGCGGTCGAAATGGCTTGGCCGGAATAGAGGTTGGCGTTGATCTGTGCGCGCGTGGTGGGCTCGGCGGTGCCGCCGACCGTGCCGATGTTGATCGAGCGCAGACGGGTCAGGTCCGACGGGTCCGTGGCGATGTCGCCGTTGGAGTCGACGGGCCAGCCCTGCAGATAGAGGCCGGCGCTGTTCTTCAGATAGCCCAGGTTGTCGATGCGGAAGGCGCCCGCGCGGGTGAACAGGCGGCTGTCGGTGGCGCCGACGCCCTCGGCCTTCTCGGTCGTGACGAAGAAGCCCTGACCATCGACGGCCAGGTCGGTGCTTTCCGTCGTGCGCTGCAACTGGCCTTCCTGGCTGATGAAGTGCCGGGCCGTGGTCATGACGCCGCCGGCCGCATAGCCGCCCGCGCCCTTGCTCTGGCTGTTCACGATGGTCTGGAACTCGCCCTGGGTGCGCTTGTAGCCGATGGTGTTCACGTTCGCGATGTTCTGCGAGATCGCGGCCAGGGCGGCGGAGTTGGCGGAAAGACCGGAAACCCCGGCCTGCATGGCGCTGTTGATGCTCATTGTAGCGGCTCCTTAAGAGGAAAATGCGGAAGCGAGAGGGACGCCGTTCAGGCGTCGGTCTCGGGTGGGGCGGGGTCCGGTTTCGGCGGGGTCACGCTGGCGTTCTTCTCGTCGAGCGCGATGATGCTGGACAGCGGCATGACCGAGTTGCCGATGGTGACGTAGGGCTCGTCGGCGTACATCTCGACGCCGGTGATCCGACCACGCATCAGGACCTGGGCGTCGACCTTGCCTGTGCCGTCCTTGGCCACGACCTTCAGCGTATAGACGCTGCCATCCTGACCTTCGGTCCAGTTGAAGTCGTGCACCCCTGACGTCGTGCCGCCTTCTGGCGGCGGGCCCTTCCAGACGACTTGACCCGTCGAGTTGAGGACCTGAAGCTCGACCTCGGTGGCGTTCTTGCCCAGTTCGTAGCTCCACGTCGCCTTGCCGTCGGCGGCCTTGGTCGCATCCCAGACGGCGGTGGCGTCCTTGCCGATATAGTTCGAGGCGTTGGCCAGGCCGTCGCCCTTCTGGCCGTTCAACAGGGCGGTCAGCAGCTGGTTGGACAGAAGCTGCTGCTCGACGCCGGCCATCTGGGTCAGCTGGCCGGTGAACTCATTGGAGTCCATCGGCGACAGCGGGTCCTGATTTTTCAGCTGGGCGGTCAGCAACGAGAGGAAGGTCTCGAAGTTCGACGCCAGCATGCCGGAGCTGGCATTGATCTTGTTGGTGGCGGTGTTTCCATTGACGGCGGTGACCATCGATCAGACCTTCATATCGACGCGGTCGGGCGTCATCGAGAGGGATGTCCAGGCGCCGGGCGGCGGCAGGACGGTATCGGCCTGGGCGGCCAGACGGGCGGCGCCGGCGAAGGCGCGGCGGTTAGGGACGCGGTCAAAGGCGCCGCCGCCGCTGAAGCCTGACGAAGGGTTGCGGTCCGAGAACTCGAGCGAGTCCTGGGTGAGATGGAAACCGGCGTCCTGAAGCTGACGACGCAGTTCGTCAGCGCGGGCGCGCATGTCGGTCGCCGCCGCCGGGTTGTCGAAGGCCAGACGCGCCGCCAGACGGCCATCGGAATCGATTTCCAGGCTGACATCGACGCGACCAAGGCCCTCGGGCGTTAGGGCCATGTCGAAGCGGGTCGAGCGGCCTTCCAGCTTCTTCAGGATTTGCGCGGCCAGCTGGGCCGTGGTCTCGACCGTGGCGCGCGACAGCTGTGACAGGCCCAGATCGCGCGGGGCGGTCGGGGCGGCGCTCTGGGCGTCCAGAATCTGTTGCGAGGGGGCGAGGTCGGCCTGGCCGTCGAGCGGCGCGGCGTCGGCGGGCAGGACCGGCGCGGCGGCTGCCTCGCTGAGGGCGGCGACAACGGGCGCTGTCGATGCGGCGGCGGACGGGGGCGAGGTCGGCAGGATCGACCGGGCGCCGCCAGTGTCGGTTCTGGCTTCAGCGGGGGCGTTGGCTGTGGCGGCGTTGGAGCGGCGGTCGTCGAGGCGTGCAGACCCGTTGCGGGCAGGGGCCGGAGCCGTGGTCGCGGGCGGCGGCGTCTGGGGTGCGGGCTCGGGCTCCGCTTCGCTTGAAACTGAAGCGGCGGCGGTCGCGAGGGCCTGTTCCGCCGGTTCCGCCGCGTCGGCGTTGGGGGCGAGTTCAGTGGTCTGCGACGTCGGCTGCGCGGATACGGCTGGCTGTGCTGCAGCGGCTGTCGGCCGAGGTGCGGGCGTGGCCACGGGCGCGGCGGCGATAGCGCTTGCAGTGGTAGCGACCGGCTTGGCGACAGGTGCGGGGGTCTGGGCGGAAGGGGCCTCAGGCGCGGGCTGGACCGACGGAGCGGCCGCGGGTGCGGGGGCCGATGCGGGGACGGACGTGGCCATCACGGTGACGGCGGCCGGCCCTTGGGAAACCGGGCGGGCGGCGGCGCTTTCGGGGCGCGGCCTGGTCGTCTCGTCGGAGGCGATCGGCTCCGGCGCGACGTCGGGCAAAGTCGAGGCGGCGGGCGCAGCCGTGGGCGCCTGGCGAGGGGCGGCGGCGGCCTGACGCACGGTTTGATCGACCTGAACCGGGTTCTGGCCCGGGGCGACAGGCGTTTCGGCAGCGACGGCCGGGCGGGGCGCGGCCTCGGACGCGGGCTGGGCAGGACGAGCCTCCGTCGGCGCGGCGGCGAGAAGGGGCGCGGCAGGGGGCGCGATGGGCGCTTTCGCCGTGTCAGGAGCCGCTGCGGACGTGCCGAGCGATGCCGGCGTGGTCGAGGCCGGAACCGAAGCCAGAGCGTCGTCGGCAGGCGGCATCGGCGCGGTGATGGTCGGCGGCGTGTCGGTCGCGGCGTCCAGCGGCGGGACCGGCGCGATCTTCGGCGAGGGGGCGGCAGAGCTTGCGGCGGTTGCCCCATCGGCGACTTCCGAAGCTGTTGCGGGCGCCGACGGCGTGACCGGCAGGGGGG
>NZ_JACARP010000136.1:0-248 GCF_013386595.1 Brevundimonas sp. P7753
TCGGTCAGCCGCGTCCGGGCAGGTACTGGGGGGTGAAGGCCTCGCGCCAGTCGGGCGGCGAGGGATAGGCGGCCTCGGTCTGTTCGGCGAAGGCCTGCCAGCGTTCGGCGGTCATGGTCCCCAGGCCGTAGAGGGCCGCGTCGCCGCCGTCGACCACGGCCTCGGTGCGCAGACTGTCGCGCACGGCGTTCAGCAGGCGCTGGTTCAGGTCGGGATTGGCGCGGCGGATCAGAGCGTCGCCCTTGGAC
>NZ_JACARP010000136.1:268-9987 GCF_013386595.1 Brevundimonas sp. P7753
GATCGCCCGCCGTCAGCCGGCCCACCAGCACCGCCTTGGGATCGTCGCGCAACGCCTTGAGGTTGTCCTCGGGCGTGCCTGGCCTGGCCTGATCGGCGGTCAGGTCGAAGCGGGTCCTCAGCCAGTTCCAGAAGCCGGCCTGGTCGGCGGGGCTCATCAGGATGGGCCGGTCGCGCAGGGCCGACAGGGTCTCCAGCGGCTGATCCGGGCGCGCCATCAGGACCACGGGGTCCTTTTGCAGGAAGGCGGCGACGGCCTTGACCGGGGCGCGGTCGGCGATCAGCCGCATGGGGGCGAAGCTGTCGGCGCCGACGGCCAGTTCGACGGCGCTGGCGGCCAGCAGGGCGGGCACGTCGGCCCCGGCGGCTCCGGTCAGGATCTCGACGTTCAGGCCGCGCCGCTCATAGGCCCCGGTGGCGATGGCCTGATAGAAGCCGCCATGGGCGGCGGTGACAGGTCCGCCGGCGGCGAGGCGCAGGCGCACGCGGCCGGACTCGTCGACCGGCGCCTCGGCGCGGCCGCAGGCGGACAGGGCGCTCACGGCGGTCAGGCCGGCGGCGCCCAGCAGCAGATTGCGGCGGGAGAGTCGGTCGAAGGTCATTGAGGGATGGTTTAGGGGGCGGCGGCGGACTTGGAAAGGTCGGCGGCGCCGCACTGCACACCGCAATTGAGCGAGGGGACGCGACCCCGAGGCGCCCGAAGGCGGTCCCCTGATCGCGTCCCCTCGCCAAGTCCGGGTTGGACCTGGCCGGTTGGGTCAGGGCCTGGCCGTTTTCCGAAGCGAAAATCTGCGTTTGAACGCGAAGCGTCCAGACCGATTTTCGCGGCGGCGCCGACGGGCGGACCCGGCGGCGGCGGCTGGTCTCCTGGCGGCTCCTGGTCGCGTCGGGCGCGTCGTCGGGACGCGTCGTCTTCGATCCTGGCCCGGTTCTCCACAACCCCTGCGCCGAAGCGCTGAAAGGTCGGGAGCCTGTGGCCCTGCGTCGGTGTTTCCGCATCCCCCGAAGAGGCTTGGAACCCTGGGTCAGAGAGCCGGGCCGGTTCGCTTGAAACCCCCGTCGCCATTGCTGGTCTGGGGTTTCCGCGCCGCCGTGTCCCTTGGCCTGATGAGGGTCTGACGAACGAGGGTTTCTGGCAAGCGAGCGATTCGGCGCCCTGTGGGCAAGTGGCGCCGAGGTGGTGGGCAAGTCTGTGGATGGCTGTGGAGCAATGCAATTCGCGACGCCGGATCAGGCGCGTGGCGGCGTCCACAGGAAAGCGCAGGCGGATCGAAGATGAGCGGGAATTAACGGGGCGGCGAACGCGGGTTCCTCTAACAGTCGCGCTTGAGCCGTCGAGGGCGGCGCTTTCGATCCTTCCAAGGTTGCCTGTCGTGAATTCAGTTCGTTTTTCCGCTGGTCTTGTGGCCCTGGGCGTCGCCCTAGCTCTGACGGGGGGCGCCGCCGCCCAGACCTATCGTCCGACCTTCCACCCGGACCAGCTGAAGGGGCCGCCGGCGGGTCGGGTCAACGAGGTGTTGGTGGTGGGATCGCCGCATCTGGCCCAGATGGGCGACGCGGTGAAGGCCGAGATGCTGGCGCCGCTGCTGGATCGCCTGGCGGCCTGGGCGCCCGAGGTGATCGCCATCGAGAACGTCTCGGGCCTCCAATGCGACGCTATGCGCCGCTATCCGCAGCGCTACGCCGTGTCGATCAGCGACTACTGCGAGGACTTCAGCCACGCTGGTCAGCAGACCGGGCTGGACGTCCCGGCGGCCAACGCCGAAGCCGAGCGGCTGCTGGCGGAATGGCCCGCCGCGCCGACGCCGGAGCAGCGTCGCCGTCTGGCGGCGGTCTTCCTGGCGGCGGGCGAGCCGACCTCGGCCCTGGTCCAGTGGCTGCGTCTGGCTCCGGCAGAACGCCGTGAGGGCGAGGGGCTGGACGCGACTCTGGTCGCGCAACTGAACACCCAGCGGGACAGCATCAACGAGAGCGATTCCGTCGCCGCCGTTCTGGCCGCGCGGCTGGGGCTGGAACGGGTGTGGAGCGTCGACGATCATTCGGCCGACCGCTATCCGGCGGACATCAAGGGCTTCGTCCGGGCGATCCGTCAGGTCTGGAACAACCCGGCGAACGAAGAGCGCAAGGCGGCGGAGGCGCCGTTCACGGCCGGCCTGTCGCAGCCGGACGGCCTGCTGAACCTCTATCGCTACTACAACAGCGCCGAGGCCCAGCGCCTGGCCTATGAGGGCGACTTCGGCGCGGCCCAGAAGGACCCGTCGCCCGAGGGCTTCGGCCGGATGTATCTGGCGGCCTATGAGACGCGGAACCTGCGCATGGTCGCCAACATGCGCGACGTCATGGGGGTCAAGCCGGGCGTGAAGATGCTGACCCTCGTGGGCGCCTCGCACAAGGGCTACTACGAGGCCTATCTGAACCAGATGCACGACGTGGTGCTGGCGGACGTGGATCAGGTGCTGCGCTGAGGCAGGACTGAAAGGGGAGGGGGCTTCGGAGCGCCGAGCCCACTTCCCGCTTCGCACCCCTCGCTGACATCGACGACGGCCGCTTTCCGGCCTGGTGGTCGATGTCCGCTTTCAGCGCCAAAGCCTAGGACCGAAATCGACCCAAAGCGGTCCTTCGTCGAGGTCGCGATAGTCGGCTGACCCTACGAGAGAAACCGATGTCGCCCGACCTTATGATGGCTGTCGTCAGCGCAGGATTGGCCCAAACGGCTCCGCTGCCTCCGCCTCCGCCCCCGAAGCCGCCGCTCGTCCACGGCTACGTCTATTTTGAGTCCGGCTCCGCGACGCCCGTCAGGCGTTATCAGATCGATCCCATCGAGTATCTGGGGCCGAGAGTTCCAACGGACAGTTTCGTCTATGTGCGGGGTCAGACTGATACCGCGGGTTCCGAGGCGTTCAATCAGGCCCTCGCCTGGAAGCGGGCGTTCGCCGTGGCTGACCTCCTCGTTCTGGAAGGCGTGGACCCGCGGCGCATAATCGTCATGTCTTGCGGCGAACGGCTTCTGAACCGTTCGACAGCCGATGATACGTCAGATCCGCTGAACCGGTTCGTGCTGTTTGACTGGTCTTCCGAACCGCCTCGGGCATTGGCCTCGTGTCCGATGAAGCCCTACCGCCGCTGAGGCCCGCTTGCCGCCCACAATCAACTCCGGTTCCGAGCAGCCATGACCGCTTGCCACCCCTAGCTGACATTCCGCCAGTCCGCTTGTCGAGGATGCGGGCAGCGCGGCACTACCGCGCAAGGGCCGCGCGCTTCTCTTCCAGTTCCAGCCATTCCAGTTCGGCGGCTTCGAGGTCGGCGCGGGCCTTGTCGGCGGCCTTCATGGCGGCGTCGAAGGCCTTGGGGTCGCGGGTGTAGAGGGACTGGTCGGCCAGGATGGCGTCCTGCCTGGCGATCTGGCCGGGCAGGGTTTCCAGCAGGGCTTCCAGCTCTTTCAGCCGGTGGGCGTCCTTGAAGGACAGCTTGCCGGGCTTTTTTGTGGGGGCAGCGGTTGCGGGCGCGGGGTTGGCGGCGGCGCGGTCGGCGGCTTCCTTGTCCTGCGGACGCGGGTTGGCGCCGGGCTGGAGGAAGCCGGGGTTCTGGCGGATGAAGTCGGTCCAGCCGCCGGGGGTTTCGACGATGTCGCCGCGCCCGTTCATGGCGATGGTCGAGGTGGCCAGACGGTCGACGAAGTCGCGGTCGTGCGACACCAGGATCAGGGTGCCGTCATAGGACTCCAGCAGCTCTTCCAGCTTGTCGAGGGTGTCCATGTCCAGGTCGTTGGTCGGTTCGTCGAGGACCAGCATATTGGCGGGCTTGGCCAGGGCGCGGGCCAGCAGCAGGCGGTTGCGCTCGCCGCCCGACAGGGTCGAGATCGGCTGGCGCAGCTGGGCCTCGGAGAAGAGGAAGTCCTTGGCGTAGGCCGCGACGTGCTTGGAGAAGCCGCGCACGATGATGCTGTCGCCGCCGCCGGGCGTCAGGGCGTCCCACAGGGTCATGTCCGACTTCAGCCCCTCGCGCGACTGATCCAGATAGACGGGTTCGAGGTTGGAGCCGAGTTTGACCGTGCCCTCGTCGGGGGTCAGTTCGCCCAGCAGCACCTTGACCAGGGTGGTCTTGCCCGCGCCGTTGGGACCGACGATGGCCAGCCGGTCGCCGCGGATGATGCGGGTGGTGAAGGGCTTGAAGATGGTGCGGTCGCCAAAGACCTTGGACACGCCCTTGAGGTCGGCCACCAGCTTGCCCGAGGTGACGCCGGAATCGACGCCGAGATAGAGCTCGCGCGGCTGATCCTTGGCCCGTTCGGCGTGCTCGCTGCGCAGGGCTTGCAGCGAGCGGGCGCGGCCTTCGTTGCGGCTGCGGCGCGCGGTGATGGAGGAGTAGAAGGTCGCGGTCTCTCGCTCGATGGTCTTGGACAGACGACGCAAGGACTCGGCCTCTTCCTCCATGACCTTGGTGGACCACTCGTCAAAGGCGTTGAAGCCCTTGTTCAGGGTGCGGACGCGGCGGTTTTCCAGCCAGTGGACGGTGTTGGTCACCTTGTTCAGGAAGGCGCGGTCGTGGCTGACGACCAGGACGGCGAAGCGGGCCTGAACCAGCTCGTTTTCCAGCAGTTCGATGGCCAGGATGTCGAGGTGGTTGGTCGGCTCGTCCAGCATCAGGACGTCGGGTTCTTCGGCGAACGCCTTGGCCAGGGCCGCGCGGCGCGTCTCGCCGCCCGACAGGCCGACGGCCGATTTTTCCGGGTCGAGGCCGAAGGTGGCCAGCCAGCTTTCGGCGGTCCAGCGCTCGGCGCCGCCGGATGCGGCGTAGTCCAGCAGGGTGTCGCCTTTGACGTCCGGCTCTTGCGGCACATAGGCGAAGCGGGTGCCGGCCTGGACCGAACGGTCGCCCGAGTCCTGCTCGATCAGGCCCATGACGACCTTCATCAGGGTCGACTTGCCGGCGCCGTTGCGCCCGACCAGGGCGGCGCGGGTGCGCGGTTCAACCGCGAGATCGACGCCGTCGAACAGCGGACGCTGGCCGTCCTGAAGGCGGACATCTTTAAGTGCGACGAGGGGGGGTCTGGCAGCCATGGCGCGGCCTATAGCCTGCCCCGCGCCCGACCGCCATCGGAGTCAGGCGAAGCGGTCGGCGGACTTGCGGCGTTTAGTGCTGAACGGGTTACGGCCCAGACCCAGGACATCGCAGAGCGTCATCAGGGCGAGGACGCCGCCTAACCAGAGACCGCCCCATGCGAAGAGGGTGCGATTGTAGGACAGCGGGGCGTCCTCGGCGATGGTCGAGATGAAGAAGACCACCAGAGGAACCAGCCAGTTTCGTGCGAGTACAAGACCGGAAACCTGTCGCGGTCCGGCCACAACGGCGGTCGCGGCGGACAGCAAGAGCACGGCTAGAGCCGGGCCGGCGAGGACCGGGAAGGTCTGGGACTGATTCGCCAGGACGGCGCCGATCGTCGCGGCGACGGCCAGCAGGACCCCGGCCCGCTTGTGGCCCTGGTCGTCGGTTGGCCAGAGGCGGGTCAGGTGCAGGCCGCCCGCGCTGAATGCGAGCAGGCCCGTGATGATCGTCAGTTGCAGGGCGGGACGGTCAGCCGTGGCGAAGCCGCTGATGAACCACAGCGGCAGGAAGAGCGGCGTCCAGGCCCAGAGCCGGTAGAGTCTTTGGGACCAGGGATCTTCGTCAGCAGTGACCGTCGCCCAGGCTGCGACCGCCAGCCCCGTCAAACCAAAGATCGCCGACGCCAACGGCCTTGCGGCGGTTCCCAGGTTCAGAGGAACGAGCGAGGCGATCAGGATCAACGCGGCGAGGGCCGGAACCCAACCCGAGATTATCCAGAAACCTCGGTCGCGGGGGGTGTCGTTGAGCCATTTCCAGCGTGGCAGAACAAGGAGGTGATGGGCGGCCAGCGCCAGTAGGCTCGAGCTGGCCAGTCCTGCTGCGAGGCCGGTCATGAAGTGGGCGCCCCCGGCGCCGTCCGGTGCTTCCGATGCGGCGTAAAACCCGGCCAGCAGGGTGATGGCGACGACGAACCAGAAGCTGGCCGTCCCCAGTCGAGGGCGGGACAGATAGGCCCGCCACCAGGCGACGGAGTCCGCGTCGAGATAGCCGAGAACGTAGGGGGCCTCTTGATCGATGCGGGCCAGAAGATCGGCGATGCGGCTGGCCAGTTCGGGTTTCATGCGAGCGTCGAGGCGCATCCGCCAGCCGACCGGGCGGCTGAGGGCCATGAAGGAGTCGTGGGCAGGTGAATCCGGGTTGCGCAGGCGGCGGATGGTCTCAAGGTCCTCGCGATGCTGCAGGGCGCCGAGGCCGGGGTTCCAGTGGTGGCCGACAGGTTGGTGGTCCCAGCCGAAGAAGGTGATGGTGGGCTCCAGCATGACGTCGAAGCCTGGGCCGCGCTGGGCGGCCAACTGACCCAGCCAGTGCTCGGTCGATTCATGCACGTCGAGGGCGCCGAGGGCGGGCGAGCGGAAGACGGCGACCAGGGCGGTCAGGACCGCTTCGTTGTCAGGCGTGGGCTGACGCAGGGCCTCGGACAGGGCGTCGCAGCGGCGCTGATGCTCGACACGCTCGGCGCGGTCACGCTCGATCTCGGCGACCAGGGCGGGGTCCTGTTGCGGGGCTTGGTCCAGGGTCGAGACCGAGGCCGTGTGGTCAGCCGCGCCTTGGACGGGGGCAGGGGCGGCGTCCAGTTCCTGGTCGACCGTTTCGTCTTCGGGCCAGTCCTGCGCCGACCAGGCGGCGTGGCGGGCGTGGTTCATGGCCTGTTCGAAGGCGGCGCGAAGCGCCTGAAAGCCCTCGGGGTCGTCCTCGGGATGAACGATCTTCAGCCGCCGGGCGTAGGCGCGACGGATCTCGCGCTCGTCGGTCGAGGGGGAGATGGCGAGTTCGCGCCAGATGGAGGTGCTCACAGCCAGGTCGAGCCTTCGAACTGGTCGAGGACCTGCGTCAGCTCGGCGCGGCCGTGTTCGATTTCGCGGGGGGCCTGGCGCTCCAGGATGAAGGCGAAGCGGTCTAGGTGCTGGCCGATGAAGTGGCGCTGGTCGCCTAGGGCGTCCTCGTAACAGCGGGCGGCGCGGGCCAGGATGACGCGGTTCAGGTCGGCGTCGCGCGGGTGGTGCTTGAGCGCGGCCAGGGCTTCGCGGCGCTTGAGGAAGTCGGGGCCGGACATGACGTCTTCGTCGGCGATGACCAGTTCGCGACGCTCGCCGGTTTTCGGCACATGGACGTCGACCTCCAGCAGGCCGTTGATGTCGTAGGAGAAGCGGACCTCGATGGCGATCTCGCCGGCCGGGGCGGCGGGGACGGCGACATCCAGCTCGCCGAGGCGAATGTTGTCGATCACGGCTCGGGACTCGCCCTGATAGATGGGCAGTTTCACCTGGCGCTGATTGGCCTCCATGGTGGAATAGACTTGGAGGCGGCTGGCCGGGATGACGGTGTTGCGCTCTATGATGGGGGAGAAGACGCCGTGGCGGATCATGCCGCCGGGGCCGCGCTCGCTGATCTCGACCCCCAGGCTGTAGGGGCAGACGTCGGTCAGGACGACCTCCTTCAGCGCCGTGTCGCGCGACTTCAACCCGGCCTGGATGGCGGCGCCCAGGGCCACGGCCTGATCCGGGTCGACGGCGTTGGAGGGGAAGCGACCGAACATCCGGGTCAGGGCGCGGCGCACGACGGGCATACGCGTGGCCCCGCCGACCATGACGATCTCCTGCAGGCCGTCGGCGCGCAGGCCCGCGTCGCGCAGAGCTCGCAGGACGGGATCGCGCAGCCGGGTCAGCAGGCCGGAGCACATCTCCTCGAAGGCGTCGGCGGTGAAGCCGTGCTCGAAGCTCTCGTCCTTCCAGGTCACGGTCATGGTGGCGGCGGCGCCTTCGGTCAGGGCGCGACGGGCGCGTTCGGCCGCGGCGCGGATACGTTCGCGCAGCAGGGGATCGGCGCGGTCCTGGGCCGAGAGGCGGTCGCCGACAGCCTTGCCGAAGGCCTCGATCAGCAGCTGGTTGAAGTCCTCGCCGCCCAGGCGGTTGTCACCGGTGGAGGCGCGAACCTCGATGACGCCCTCGAAGATTTCCAGCACGGAGACGTCAAAGGTGCCGCCGCCTAGGTCGAAGACCAAAAAGCGGCTCTCGTCGTCCAGTTCATGGATGCCGTAGGCCAGGGCGGCGGCGGTCGGTTCGTTCAGCAGGCGCTCGACCTTGAGTCCGGCCAGTTCGCCGGCGCGGCGGGTGGCCTTGCGCTGCTTGTCGTTGAAATAGGCCGGGACGGTGATCACGGCCTCAGTCACCGGCTGGCCCAGATAGGCGGCGGCGTCGTCAGCCAGGCGGCGCAGGACCAGGGCGGACAGCTCCTCGGGCAGGAAGCTCTGCCTGCCCAGTTTGGTCGGGCGGTTGGCGCCCATGTAGCGCTTGAAGGCCGTGGCGGTCAGGGCGGGGTGGGTCGATTGCCGCTCGCGCGCGGCCAGTCCGACCAGGACGTCGCCGGTCGTGTCGTCCAGGCTGACAGCCGAGGGCGTCAGGAGATGGCCAAGGCTGTTGGGAATCAGCTCCGCCTTGCCGTCGCGCCAGACGCCGACCGCGCTGTTGGTCGTCCCCAGATCAATGCCGATTATCACGCTGGCCCCCGCCTAATGCTGCGCTTGTCTTAGCGGTCAGGGCGTCTGGTCTTCAAGTCGAAGCGCGGCGTTCGGTGAAATTGGATTGGCCCGTAACCGTCTAGTTGGTATGTAATGGCATGGACGCTCAGATACGCCGCCGCGCGCCGGAAGCCACCCGGGCCGAGATCATCGACATGGCCATAGAGGTCGCCGCGGAGCAGGGGGCGATGGGGTTGACGCTGGACGCGGTGGTCGCGCGCCTGCCGTTCAGCAAGGGCGCCTTGCTGCATCATTTCCCGACCAAGCTGGCCTTGCTGGAGGGCGTGATCGACCATCTGGCCGG
Organism: Brevundimonas sp. P7753; assembly: GCF_013386595.1. Taxonomy (NCBI): domain Bacteria; kingdom Pseudomonadati; phylum Pseudomonadota; class Alphaproteobacteria; order Caulobacterales; family Caulobacteraceae; genus Brevundimonas; species Brevundimonas sp. P7753. Next base: position 9,195 of record NZ_JACARP010000136.1, read on the forward strand.
GGAGATGACGGCCCAGGTGCTGGAAGAGGCGGGGCGCGATCCCAACCCCTATGGCCGCAATGCGCGGGCCTATCTGAGGGCCACGGTCAACGACCCGGTGACGGAGCGCGACGTCAGCATCGGCCGGGCGGCCCTGGTGGCCTGCGCCGTCGAGCCGGGGCTGATCGTGCGCTGGCGGGCGGCGATGCGGGCCCTGGCCGAGGACGATCCGGTCGATCCGGCGGGCAAGGACGACGCCCTGATGCTGCGGCTGATTGCGGACGGTCTGTGGATGAGCGATCTGTTCGGGACGCATGAGGTGTCGCCGGAACAGCGCAAGGCCCTGTTGTCGTTGCTGACGCCAGGTGTGTTGCTGGCCGAGGCGGGCGAGGCATGAACCCCGTGACCTGGGCGGCCCTGCTGGGCGCCATCGGCCTGGAGGTGCTGGGGACGACGCTGTTGCAGCAGTCGCAGCAGTTCACGCGGCCGTGGCCTACGGCGGGGCTGGCGCTTTGTTACGGCCTGGCCTTCTATCTGCTGACCATTGCCTTGAAGCAGATGCCGGTGGGGCTGGCCTACGCCATCTGGAGCGGGCTGGGGGTGGTGCTGATCTCGATCATCGGTCTGGTTCTGTTCAAGCAGAAACTGGATGTGCCGGCGGTGGTCGGCCTGGTGATGATCGTGGGCGGGGTGGTGGTGATCAACCTGTTTTCCAAGAGTGTGACGCATTGAGCAATAGTTCTCCCTCCCCTATATGGGGAGGGTGGCTGGCGCGAAGCGGCAGGCGGGTGGGGGCGCTTCGGCACATCAGGCG